>JAISNZ010000120.1 GCA_031275955.1 Desulfovibrio sp.
GAGGAAACCGGGGCAGGAGGAGCAGTCGAAAAGTTCTTCCCGCTGCTGCTCGCGGATGCCGTCGGTATCATAATAGACGGTGCGCTCGCGCGTCCAGAAGCCGTTTTTCCGCGCATAGCCGTGGTTGACCCGGTCCGGGTGGCGGAAGAGGGTGAGTACCTTTTCCGTCAGGCGGCCGATATACTCCAGGACGCGCGGCTCCGTGGCGCTCATCCGTTCCTCCCAGCGCGGCTCGATGACATGGCTGTAATCCATGCCGGCCATGGCCAGGATGATGGCCAGATTCACATAGGGCAAGGCCCCCTGGATGGAATAGCCGCCTTCCAGCACGGCCAGGTGGGGATTGATGCAGTCCATGAGCCGCGCGTACCCCCTGGCGGAAAGACGCATGTAGGCGATGGGGTCGGTAAAATGATTGTCCTGTCCGGCGGAGTTGATGATCAGGTCCGGCTTCCAGGCGTCGAGAACAGGCCGGATTACGCGCCGGGCGACCAGGAGAAAGCCTTCGTCGCCCGTATCCGGGGGCAGGGGGATGTTGAGGGTGCAGCCCCGCGCCTTGGGACCTCCCAGCTCCTCCACGGCGCCGGTCCCGGGATACAGGGTGCGGCCGTCCGGGTGGACGCTGTTGAACAGGGTGTCCGGATCATGCCAGTAGATATCCTGGGTGCCGTCGCCGTGATGGCAGTCGGTGTCCACGATGGCGACGCGCCGGACGCCGTGGTCGCGGCGCAGGCGCTCGATCATGATGGCTTCAATGTTCACGTTGCAGAAACCCCGTCCGCCCTGGACCACGCGCATGGCGTGGTGGCCCGGAGGGCGGGTCAGGGCGAAGGCGCGATCCTTGCGGCCGGAGAGCACGAGATCGGCCGCGGTAATGGCGCTGCCCGCGCTTACATAGTGGGCCGTATCCACCACCTGGTCCAGGCCGGGGGGGGCAAAGTGCACCCGCAGGAGGTCTTCGAAACCGGCCAGGCCGGGCTTGTGCTCGCTGATGCCGGGAATGTCGAAGAGTCCTTCTTCCCGGAGCTGATCCTGAGTATAGAGAAGACGTTCCTCGCGTTCGGGGTGTGAGGGGGAAATCGCCCAGTCATAGGCCGGGAAAAAAACCAGTCCCAGGGAACGGCCTGCCGGAGGAATCCCGCCCTGCGCGTCGCTCATATCGCCTCCCGTGTCCGCAGAAGCCCGGCGGCGCGCTGGGCGCGGACTTTGATGATCCTGCCCCGGCCCTGGGGGTCCAGAACCTGGAAACTCTCGGCAAAGACAATCTGGGCGGCGGTTTTCTCTCCCGCCGCCTGGTCCTCAAGGCGATCCAAGGCGGCCACGATATCCCGTTTGGCCGCTTCCAGGGTGTAGCCGCTGTCGATGACCTCCTCAATGCCCAGGGCGGTCATGCTCATACGTCCGCGCAGGGTATCGGCATAGAGGTCGGCCATGCGGGTGGGCCGGGCCAGGGCCGCGCCCAGGGCATTGGCGCAGGCGGCGACAGGCGGCACCAGGATCGGCAGTTCCAGAATCTGACGCGCCAGGGGAGCCATGGCCCCGGCCGGGCCTCCGATGAAGACGGCCGCCTGGGGTTTCAGTTTGTCCGCCACCAGAAGTTCGCGGATGGTATAGACTGGTTTCGCGTTCACCGCATCCAGCAGGGCGTCGGCCTCCCGCCGGATGCGCTCCAGGGCGGCCCGGACAAAGGCCAGGGCGCCGTCTTGCACATCCGGAACCAGGGCCTGCAGGGCGGTCCGGGAAACCTCCGGATCGCCCACCCGGGCGTGGCCGAGGGCGACAAGGGCATCGGTGAGGGTGGGGGGGCGCCTGCCCAAATCCTCCGGGCTGAGGGCCAGGGCTGGCCCCAGGCGCCCCGGCCCGATGCGCGGGACGCCGTTGTCCCAGGAGAGGACGGAATCTCCGCCCAGGGCGATGGAAGAGGTCCAGAGGCTCCGGATCAGGGAGGGTTTTCCGGCCACAGTCAAGCCCTCCCGGGCGAGGAGGGGCTGGCCGTGCGCCAGGAGGGCTAGATCCGTGCTGGTGCCGCCCATATCCACCATGAGCAGATCCTGCCGGGGGTTGCCGTCCGTCTTCAGGAAGGGCAGGAGGGCCAGGACGCCCATGAGGCTGGCCGCCGGTCCGGAACCCATGCTGGCCGCGGGTTCCGCCGCCGCGTCGGCATTGGAAAAGACGCCGGCGTCGGCCTTCATGATCACAATGGGGCAAGTCAGGCCAAGGCGGGCGGCGGCTTGGGTCAGGGCGGAGGCGAAATCTCCTCCGATGCGCGACAGGGAGGCGTTACAGTAAGCGGTGTGCAGGCGGCGGGGAAAATTCAGGGCGCCGCTCGCCTCCGAGCCGCAGGCAATGGGCGTGTCCGGGCCCAGTTCTTCCCGGGCCAGATCCCGCAGGGCATATTCCATTTCCGGGTTTTTGGGACTGAATTTCGTCACCAGGGCGCAGGCGGCGATCCCCTGGGCGGAAAAGCGGCGCAAAGCCTGCCGGACTTCCCCCTGGTCCAGGGGGGCAACAACGATCCCCCGGTGATCCTCGGCGCCGGAGAGGACGCACAGGGTTTCTCCTTCCCCCCGGAAGAGAGCGGGATTGATGCCGGGTCCGGGCACGGCCAGGATACAGGTGCGGTCTTCCCGGCCCGTCAGCAGGGCATTGAGACCAAGGGTGCTGGAAACGCAGAGCCGCTTGATCCTCTCCGGGTTTTCCCCTTCCAGGACTTCTTCCAGAGCCTGGATCACCCCAGGCAGGACGGAATCCGCGCGGGTGGGGGCCTTGACGGCCTTCAGGAGCGGTTTTTCCTCCCGATCCCAGGCCTCTTCGTCAATAAGGACGGCATCGGTGTAGGTGCCGCCCACATCAAGACCTATCAGCATCGCGTACCCCCTTGCAGGGCAAGGCCCTGAAAATCATTCCGGGTTCAGAAAAAATCCGGATCAACGGCCGCGGCTCCATCGGCGAGCATCAGTTTGACGAACTGGACGGTATGCTCGTCAACAGGGACGATGGGATAGTTCTGGCGGCACATTTCACAACTGATCATGGTGGGCTGGGAAGGGGCCACCAGAGGAAGCTCGTGGCCGCAGTGGGGGCAGAGATAAAAAAAGACCAGTTCCATGCCCGTGGGTTTGACAGGGGAGAGGGGTTTCGGAGTCATGGGGAATCCTCAAGGCAGAGGCTTTGCCCGGTCATGGCCGGGGGCACCGGCAGACCCCAGAGGCGCAGGATGGTGGGGGCGATGTCCGCAAGCTTTCCGTGCGGACGCAGTTTCCTGCCCGGCTCCGGATCGACAAGGACGAGGGCCACGGGGTTTTTGCTGTGGGCTGTTTGCGGCGATCCTTCGGGAGTGAGCATTTCGTCGGCGTTGCCGTGATCGGCGGTGAGGATCAGGCGGCCTTTTTTGGCCGCAACCGCGGCAAGGATGCGGGCCAGACAGGCATCCACCGCCTCGCAGGCCGCAATGACGGCGGGGATGATCCCGGTGTGGCCGACCATGTCCATATTGGCAAAATTGCAGACAAGGAAGGGATAGGCGTTGCTGTTCCAAGCGCGGAGCAGGTTGGCGGTCACTTCGCGGACGCTCATTTCCGGCTTGAGATCATAGGTGGCGACGTCGCGGGGAGAGGGAACTAGGCAGCGGTCCTCGCCGGGCAGGGGATCTTCCCGGCCGCCGTTGAAAAAATAGGTCACATGGGCGTATTTTTCCGTCTCGGCGATGCGCAACTGGGTCAGACCGGCCAGGGAGAGGACCTCTCCCAGGCCGTTGTCGGGATTTTGGCGGGTAAAGGCCGAGGGCAGGGAAAAGGCGGGGTCATAGGAGGTCATGGTGGCAAAATCGGCCAGCCGGGGGAGGGGACCGCGATCAAATTCGGCAAAAACGGGGTCATGCAGGCAACGGGCCAGTTCCCGGGCGCGGTCGGCCCGAAAGTTGAAAAAGAAGACGGCGTCGCCATCCTTGATGGTCGGGGGGGACTCTCCCGGGGAGGCCACCAGACGGGGGGAAACGAATTCATCGCTTTCCCCGGCGGCATAGGCGTCCTCAATGGCGGCCACAGGGTCCGGAAAAAGGGGGGCCTTGCCGCGTACAAGGGCTTCCCAGGCTTTTTGCACTCGCTCCCAGCGTTTGTCGCGGTCCATGGCATAATAGCGTCCCGTTATGCCGGCGATACGGGCTGAAGGGGACAGGCGGGCCAGGAGGTCTTTCAGGAAGCCGATGCCGGAGTGGGGTTCCGTATCCCGGCCGTCCATGAAGCAATGTACGCGGGCCGGGACTCCGGCCGTCCGGGCGGCGTCCAGAAGGGCGAAGAGGTGCTGGATATGGCTGTGGACGCCGCCGTCGGAGAGGAGGCCCATGAGGTGCAGGACGCCGCCGCTCTCCCTGGTTTTCGCCAGCAGGGCGACGAGAACGGGGTTGGAGGCGAAGACGTTTTCCTCAATGGCGATGTCGATGCGGGTCATGTCCTGGTAGACGATGCGCCCGGCGCCGATGTTCATGTGTCCTACTTCGGAGTTGCCCATAAAACCGTCCGGCAGGCCCACGGCCCGGCCGGAACAGAGCAGGAGGGAAGTGGGTCTGGTGGCCAGCAGGTTGTCCAGGGTGGGAGTCCTGGCCAGGCTGACGGCGTTGCCCGGACCCGCGGCGGCCTGTCCCCAGCCGTCCAGAATGAGGAGCAGGGTGGGAGTCGACGCGCGGCTCATGGGGGAGGGTCCTTTTGATTTTCCCGATCATCGGCAAGGATGGGTACAGAGGGCCAGAGGTCGTCAAGACGGTAGAAGTCCCTGGCCGGGGCCTGAAAAATATGGACAACCACATCGTTGAGATCCAGGAGGATCCATTGGGCGGAGGCGTAGCCTTCCAGGCGCAGAAATTCAAAATTTTCCCGGCGGCATTCTTCCAGCAGGAGATCGGCCAGGCCCTGGGCATGGCGTGGGGAAGAGGCGGTGACCAGGATAGCCGCTTCGCAGAGATAGAGTTCGCCGGAAAGATCCAGGGCAAGGAGTTCCGCGGCCTTTTTTTCCCGGAGGAAAGCGGCGAGGGCAGCGACTTTGTCCGTGGTGGAAAGGGGGGAGAAACGGGGAGGGGTCTCTGGAATGGGGATCCGGGGATGCATGGGGCCTCGGGGGATGCCGGTTCGGAAAGCTGGGAAGTTCCTCTCTCCTTTCGTCACTATAGGCCATTCCCTCGTCAGATGCAAATGCCCTCTCTCTTGCGCGCATCTTTCCCCGCCGTGTCGGCCCGGAGAAAATGCCCGCGAGATCGGCGCAGGCGGGCTGCCGTTGCGCGGCAGTCTCGCTGCGAAAGCGTACCTGACCTGCTCTATCCGGCCCGTTGGGAAAATATTTCCGCTGCCCCGCCCGGGTCGGGAATCGGGAAATCCTGGATGAAATCAAGGCCGTCGTCCTCGGTGAGAAGATCCTCCCAGTTCGCGGCTTGCTCTCCGCCAACCCCCCTGCCCGCCCAGGGGGAGAGGAGCGGGGCCGGCTCCTCCCGCGCGGGGAAAAATCCCGCGTCGAAGCCGCCGAAAACCCCGCCTCCGGGGAGAAAGCTCCCCAGGGGCACGGAGTAGGCCGTGACAAGGGGCAGGGGGACGAAATCCTCGTCCAGGTCAAGCAGCGCGGCCGCGTTGAATTCCAGGCCGCCCAGGCGGAAACCGGCAGGGGCGGAGTCCTCTGTGCGGAAAAGGTCCCTGGGCACGACCTCATCCGCCAGGGTCCCGGAAAAAACGCGATATTCCTGTAGATAGGCACGCCGGGGCAGCAGATCCAGGTCAATGTCCTGCGCTTCGTGGGCAAGGCAATCCGACAGCGTCAGGCGGGAAAAGGCGGACCAGACATCGGCGGCGGATTCTTCCGTCCCTTCTGGCGCAAGCTCCTCAAATACGGGCGGGCCGGGGGGGCCGAAACGCTCCGCGGCGGCGGAATGCTCCGCTCTCTTCTCGGGCGTGCCGGGGGGGCGCGGGGCCTTCCCTCCGGAGGCCGTGAGAAAGGTGACCGATCCCGGAACTTCGCGTTCCGCTCCGGAAGGCTCATGCCGGACAAGAGCGATGAAACCGAGCCGCACGGCGCCTTTCCAGGAATTGACGGCGCGGAAGGAGATTTTTCCCGGCTGGAAGAGATCCCCGCCGAGGCTGAGGAGTCCCTCGGGATTGGCGGGCACGGGCGCGCCGTCATACCGGACCCGGCCCTTGTCCGGGTCCGGGGCCCGGCAGGTCAGGCCGATGACGCGATCTCCCCGGCCAAGGGCGGGGAAATCCATGCTAATCCCGTCTTTTTCCGGCTTGCCGGGGGAGGAGGGGCCTTGCTCCCTGGTCGGGAAAAGGTCCGGAGCAGGATCTTCCCCGCTTTCCCGGTAGTCGATCTCCAGAAGGTCCCTGTTTTGGGCGTCCGGCGCTCCGGCGGCCACGGCGACGGCAATCTCCGAGCTTTCCGTTGCCAGCAGGCGGGACTCCCCCCTCTTTTCAGGGCGGCAGAGGGAAAGCGCCCTGACCGTGACGGGAAAGAATCCCGGGGAAGCCAGCAGGGAGGCCTGGAGGATGACGGTGAAGGTGGCCGCGCCTGTTTTGGGGTCATAGCCAATAACGGCGCCGTTGACATAGGTGAAGTGCAAAAAGCCGTCACGGCCGGGAGGACCGGAGGGGAGAAAGCGCAACAGGAGGTGGTTTCCCTGCCCTTCCGGGAGGCGGGTCTCCCCCGCGCGATCCTCTCCGTCCTGCCCGAAAATCCCCCCGGCGACGCCTTCACGGGAAAGCAGCTTCCGGCCGGGGACAGTCCAGCCGTCCGGAACGGAGACGAGAAGATAGTGGAAGGAGCAGTGCGGAGACAAGGGGAGGGTCACCTCCCCGTACAGCGTCGCCTTGCCGCCGGGGAAAACGGCTTCCGTCCCGTCTTCGCCTTCGGACCCGTAGTCAAGACGCAGGAGGGGTCCGGAAAGGACAGGGGGAGGAGGGAACAGTCGTTGCCGGAGGCGCGCGAGGAGAGGGCTTCGCGGCGGGGACGACGCCCTCTCCCGGAGGCGCGCGGCGAACCGGCGCGCGCTGTGCGCGGGGGGTGCCGTTATGCGCCGCAGGAGTCTGGCTGCTCCTCGAACAAAGGAAAGAAAGGTTTGGGGGAAAATAGGAACACCTCCCATCGGGCAGGCCCGTCTCAACAGGCCAGGAGTGTTTCAGGGCCGACCGTGATTATCCGCCGGTGACAAACAGGAGTTTCAGCACTTCGAGCTGGGCCTGAAGGTCGTCACTCTGCAGGGCAATCACCTGTTCCTCGCTCAGGCGTCCGCCTTCCTCAAAACGGACTTCCACTGTATGCCCGTCGATGCTCAGGGACAGTCCTTCCCTGCTGACCTCGTCCACGGACAGTTTTCCGGGATCTCCGTCCTCCGCGCCGAGGCTGGTCCGGAGCTGATCCATCAGGATCTCCGCGTCCCTGCCGTCAATGAGACCCTCAAAACGCAGGATGTCTTCATGGAGGGTAAAGTCCTCCACAATATCCGGAGGCGTTTTCTCGTCCAGCGCGGCGAAGAGGAAGACATCCCCTTCCTCGTCCCCGGAATCTGCGAGAGAAGACCGGGGGTTCTCCCCGTCCCGGGGAGAGGGGGCAAGGGCCTCCAGTCTGTCTACGCCTTTCAGAAGCTCGCCGGGGTCGTCCTCATAATGGGTTCCGCCGCTGGGCGGACGGGGAGCGGGCCCGGCCGCGGTATTGATGTCGATATTGTGGGCCGTGAAGAAATCAGCGCCGGCGATGACCGATCCATCCGGAAGGAGCAGGGCGGGAAGGCCGGCATCCCCGGAGGCGAAGAAATTGGCGACCGTGACGCTGCCGCCCTCTTCCAGGCTGAAGATCAGGTCGCTCCCCTTGCGGGAAACGATGGTCAGACCGGGGTCAAATCCCAGTTGCAACACCCCGCCGGGGGAAGCAAGAACGATGTGTTCCATTCCTGTTTTGGGCGGCGGCGCAATAACGGTCCGGAAAACGGAGGAAGCGGGGGTTTTGGGGGAAAGAACGGTAGGGGCCATGAAATCCTCCTCACTATGACGAGTGTTCTCCTGCAAACCGCGCGGTTCTTTCCCGCCGGTCGGCGCGGACGACGGCGGAAGGCCGTCCGATCTCCGGCCTGTTCCGTTTTGTCCGCCAAAATGACCAGAGCATGCAAAATATGGACCAGCCCCTGATAGTTTTTATCGGAAATGCCGGGCAGGAGGGCGCGGCGCACGATCCTGCGCTCGGGAAAGGCCTGTTCAGGGAGAATGTGGAGGGGGCGACGGAAGGAAAAAAATGCCCGTTACAGGCTGAGGGATGATTTTGTATGTAATATTCTTCATTTAAGATCAATATATTATATCGAATCTCCATCAAGGCTGCCAGTTTTTTGCCGGACGAGAAAATATGTACAGCCGCATTTCAGATTCTGAAACACGGCTGTGGCAGTAAAGAAAAAGCAGACGGCTCCGGCTCGTCGATCTGGCGGCCGGTGGAGTATTCACTCCAGCAAGTCTTTGGTTTCAGCTGTCTGTTAGGCCAGCAAATAGCCAAAAATGAGGGGCGTTACAAAGCAAAACTGCGCAACGCCGGAGCATTTTTTCTGCATAGACAATTTGAAGGTGAAAACTTCTATTCCTTCAGCGCAAGAGTTGCCAGGATTTCGCGGGCGGCGTTGGCGTCGCGGTTGATCTGGGCGGTGAGTTCGGGGAGGGAGGAAAATTTGCGTTCCTCGCGCAGGTGGCGGATGAAATGGACGGTCAGGTGTTGGGAATAGAGGTCGCGGCACATATCCAGAAGGTGGGTTTCCACATGGAGAGTCCCCTCTCCGAAGGTGGGGTTTCTGCCGACATTGGCGACTCCCCGCAGGCGGGAAGGGGTTCCCGGAAGTTCGGCGAGGACGGCGTAGACCCCCGGTCTGGGCAGCAGGAGATCGTCGGAGAGGAGGAGGTTGGCGGTGGGGAAACCGAGGAGTTTGCCGCCTCTGTCCATGCCGTGGATGATTTCGCCATCGACGGCGTGGGGCCGTCCCAGCAGGCGGGCGGCGGCGGCGGGGTCGCCCGCGAGGAGGGCGCGCCGGATGCGCGTGGAGCTGACAATGTCTCCGTCCAGAAAGACGGGATCGAGTTGCTCCAGAGAGAAGCCGCACTGGGCGCCGCAACGGGCCAGGAGGGCGGCATCGCCGCGCCGTCCCTTGCCGAAGGCGTAGTCATAGCCGATGACGAGCTCTTTGGTCTGGAGGGTGCGGGCAAAGAGATTGCGGGCGAAGTCTTCGGGAGAGGAAGCGGCGATCTGGGGGGTAAAGGGGAAAACAAGGGCCAGGTGGAACCCCAGATCGTCAAAACAGCGGAGTTTGCGCGGCAGGGCCATGAGCAGGGGGGGGGCGACCTCGCCCCTGATGACGCGCAGGGGATGGGGGGAAAATGTGACGACGACCGAAGGCAGGGCCGCGGCGCGGGCCTTTTCAAGGGCGCGACGGAGAAGGGCCTGGTGTCCGAGATGGACGCCGTCGAAGTTGCCGATGGTTACGACACAACCGCGGGCGAGGATCTGGGGGGGGATGCGGTTCGGATCTGTGGCGATGCGCATGGCATTTGGCTGGTTGGCATTCACGGGGGGTAGTTATAGCCTGCTTCGGCGTTCCTGTGAAGACGAAAAGACCCCTGCGCCAGGGCATGTATGGACCCGCCCCGCGAGTCAAGGTCTTTCTGGGTTAACGAATCGAATGCATGTATCCGGCATTTTTTGCGGGATATTTTCCCTGGGCCTATGCTGATATCCGCGCTGTGGTTCCCGATCAATCGACCGATTCTTCTTCGCGTGCCGGAAAGTGCTGCAAAATCTTCAGGGGTGAAGCTGTCAAATTATTGACCGAAGGGGGAAAATGTGCAGAATATTGCACAAAAAAGAAGCCGCGGAATAACCGAAAAATAGGTCTAATACCCATGTTTTTCTGACTATTCTGCAACTTGAAGCGGAAGGTGGACTTTCAGGTTCGGCGGTGTTAAGGAAATGCTTCCGCGCGACACAGTGCGACAGGAGGTCGCGCCGCAAGGCGAAGCCGTTCGTGGGGCAAGGCCGCGCTCCCGCCTTAGCCGAACACAAGAAACTGCACGGACGCAGTCTCTTGTGACATTCGAATAAGCGGCGGGTCGGGGGGTCGAATCCCTCCTGGCGCGCCAGCACAGGCAAAAGATCTCTATGCGCCGGGAATATTTCCCGCAAGGTGAACGCCTATGCCGGATAATCGCGAATATCTGAATCGTGTTCTCTTAAGCCGCGTCTATGACGTGGCTGTGGAAACGCCCCTGGAAGAAGCGGCGGGCCTTTCCCGCCGCTTGGGCAATCATGTGCTGCTGAAGCGCGAGGATTTGCAGCCGGTTTTCTCCTTCAAGCTGCGCGGGGCCTACAACAAAATAGCCCGCCTCACATCTGCGGAGCTTCAACGGGGCGTGATCGCCGCTTCCGCCGGCAACCATGCCCAGGGGGTGGCGCTCGCGGCGCAGCGTCTCGGTTGCCGGGCGACCATCGTCATGCCGGTGACGACTCCGGCCATCAAGATCTCCGCTGTCAGGCGCCTGGGCGGAGAGGTCGTGCTTTTCGGCGAGTCGTTCAGCGACGCCTGGCGGCATACGCAGAATTTAATCCACGAAAGCGGTTGCGTGTTTATCCCGCCCTTTGATGATCCGGACGTCATAGCCGGACAGGGCACAATCGGCATGGAAATTCTGCGTCAACGCTCTGGAAGCATTCATGCGGTTTTCGTGCCCATCGGCGGCGGCGGTCTGGCCGCGGGCATAGCCGCCTATATCAAGCATCTGCGGCCGGAAATCCGGGTTATCGGCGTGCAGCCCGTGGATTCCGATGCCATGCGCCGTTCCGTTCTGGCCGGCCGCCGGCTGGAGCTGCGCACCGTCGGACTTTTCGCGGACGGCGTGGCGGTCAAGCTCGTCGGCGAGGAAACCTTCGCCCTCTGCCGCGACTTGCTGGACGATATCCTTACCGTGGACACGGACGCCATCTGCGGAGCCATAAAGGATATTTTTGAAGACACCCGCGTTGTGGCGGAACCGGCCGGCGCGCTTGCCCTGGCGGGCCTGCGGGCATACGCGGCGGACGGC
>JAISNZ010000200.1 GCA_031275955.1 Desulfovibrio sp.
GGCCGTGACCCTGCGCCGGCGAGACGGCGTCAGCAAAAATTTCACGGCCCTGTCCCTTCGTCCCCCTCTGGAAGACGAAAATGGCCTGCCGACCATCGCCGGCGCCATCACGGACCGGAGCCTGGAAGAGCAAAATATCCGCCTGCGCCAGGAATGCGCGCACATGCACCGGCACAACCAGGATCTGGCCCTTTTCTTCGCAGCCGTCTGCCGTCAGGTCCAGTCCCATCTCTTTCCCTATATCCTTAACGGCATCCGCGGGCCGGGGACCCCGCCCAGGGCCGCCTTTGACCGCAAGGCCAACGGCGCGGCGGAATCCGGCCTCCCCGGCGGAGAGGGAGCCGGGGAGGGAGTCCAGCCGGACGCGGCTGAGTCCCCTCGCGGGCAGGAGCAGATTATCCGCGCCCACCAGTCCGCATTTGAAGACATCTACCGGATCTCCCTGGCTGAAGCCGAAAATTCCTTCCCCGCCCCCGCTCCCATGGATTTCATGCAGATTCTGGAGGAAGTCTTCCTCCAGGTCCTGCCCCTCCTGCACGAACAGGGGACGGCCCTGTTCTGCGAAGTGGACAGGAACATCGATCCCCGGGTGTACGGGTTCGACCTCATCCTGCGCCACACTCTTGTGCGGGCTTTGCTCAACGTGGCCGGACCCATGCGCGGCGGCCGGGCCTTTCTTGGCCTGGCCCTCGCCCCCAACGCCCTGCCCTACGACAGTTCCGGGAAAATTCAGTTCACCCTTTCCTGGGATGCCGGCCCGCTTCCCGATACGGGCCGGCCTGGCGCGCCCGGCGCCGAAGCCCCGCCCCCAGACGTCCTGGAAAGCAACCCCACAGGATTCAGTCAGCGTGAAGAACACGATATCCTCCGTTTCCTGGTGGACAAAATGCAGGGAGAACTCCTGCCGCCCGCCTTCAGCGCCAGTGCCCGATCCATCTGCTTTCTTGTCCGCTTCGGCCTGGAGGCCATGCCGTCCTTTTCCTCCCTGGCAGAACCCCTTCCGGGGGCGAAGGCAAACCTGTCCCCGGACGCGGAAGGGGATCCCTTTTCCCCGGCGACAGCCTCCGTTCCTCCGCCGGCGACAGCCGGAATTGCCGCTCCGGAAGAGGATCTTTTCCCGCCTGAAACCGGCGACGCGGACCATCCCTCCCTTGCCTCCCTGGCCGGGTTGCCCGGCCTCCTTGCCCCGGATTCCCCCCAGTCCCTTGATCTCCTCCCATCCTCCCCCGTCGCCGACGCTGCCGAAGCGCCCCTGGATATCCTGATTCCCGATGAGCAGACCGTTGGCCCGGAAACCGTTCAGGACGACTCTCTGAACCTCCTGCTCATCGACGCCAACCTCAACGATCGCCTCCTGTTCTCCTCCTGCCTGCGCGGCACCCGCCACCGCGTCACCGAAGCGCACGACGGCCTGCAGGGAGTTGAAGCCTTTCAAAATCAGGACTTTGACGTTATTTTCATGGATATGGAAATGCCCCTTATGGACGGATACCAGGCCACCCGCGTTATCCGCGCCCTGGAAGCCGATGTGGGGCGGCGCCTGACCCCCATCGTCGCCTTTACCCCCCAGATCCTGCCGGAGTTCAAGTACCAGTGCATGCTGGCCGGGTGTACGGATTTTCTGCTCAAACCCTTTAACCAGGCGAGCCTGCTGGCCATGATCCACGGCTTTTCCCGGGAAAAACGCGCCTTGAGCCTCCCGGAACGGGAAACCTCCTGATGTCCCTGACGACGCGGCTCGCCCTTGCTCCGGAACCCGTCTACCTGATGGACGGTTCCGCCTTCGTCTTCCGGGGATTTTACGCCTTTCAGCACATGTCCCGCCAGGACGGCTTTCCCACAAACGTCCTGTATATCGTGACCCGTATCCTGCTCAGGCTTTTACGCGAGGAGCGGCCCCGGCATTTCGCCTTCATCCTGGACGGTCGGGGGCGGACTTTCCGCCACGCGCTCTTTCCCGCCTACAAAGCGCAGCGTTCGGCCACGCCGGAACCGCTGGTCAGGCAAATCCCGCCCCTGTGCGATCTGGTGCAAGCCCTGGGTCTGCCCCTTCTGATTTCAGAGGACTGCGAAGCCGACGATTACATCGCCTCCCTGGCTTTTGCCCTGCGCAACGAGCATTCCGTGATCCTCCTGGGGGCGGACAAAGATTTGAAACAATGCCTGCACGCCAATGTCCTGCTTTGGGATCCCGCGGCCAGGGAGGAAAAAATCGTCACCCTGGCCGATTTTCACCGGGAAAACGACTTCAGCCCGGAGGCCTGGCCCGATTATCAGGCCCTGGTGGGAGACAGCAGCGACAACATCCCCGGGATTCCCCAAATCGGCCCCAAGACGGCCCTGAGCCTGATCCGGGAATTTGCGAGCCTGGAAAATATCTTCCTCCGTCTTGCCGCCGTGCCGCCCAAGACGCGCGCCAAACTGGAAGGACGCCGCGAATCCGCCCTGCTCTATCGGGAACTCACCACCCTGCGCACCGATCTTCGTCCGGCGGCGGGGCTTGCCGACCTTGCCGTCCGGCCGGCGGACCAAGGGGAACTGCTGCGCATCCTGAATACATATGAACTGCGCAGCCTGATCCGGGAAGTGGAGTCCATGGGCCGGCTCGGCCTCTTTGACCGCGCCCCGGAGGATCTGTCTTCAGAATCCCCCTCAACATCCGTGGAACCATCCCCGGCCGGAAGGCCGGAAAAAACGGCGGGACAGCCCGGAAAGACAGGGGAACCCTCTCCCCGGACCCAGGCCAGTCTCTTCGCTGGGCTTCCCTCCCCGGCGGCGTATGCCTTTCCCGTTACTCCCGACCCCTCGGCCCTGCCCGGATCGGACGCCGCGCTGGCCCTTTTCCCTCCTGGAGAGAACGCCCCCGGCATCCTCATCGCCGGCCGGACCCCCGCTCCCTGGGAACGGCTCTATACCGGCTCCCTGGATTCTCTGGTCCGGGAACTGCTGCCCCGGGCCCACAGCCTGACCCTGGTGACCCCGGACAGCAAAACCCTGCGCCGGACCTGGCCGGCCCTGCGCAAACTCCCCCCCGCAGTCTGGTTTGATCTTTCACTGGCCGCCTACCTGCTGAGCCCCGAGGATCGCGCCTATTCCTGGCCCCACCTCTCCGCCCGCTGGGGGGACCAGGACGGCCCGGACCCCTCCGCCCATCCCGGCCTCCTGCTCCTGGCCCTGCACGATCTTTTCCGGAACCGCCTCGCCGCCGCCGGACTCACCCCTGTCTTCGCCGATCTGGAAATGCCCCTTGTCCCGGTCCTGGCCGACATGGAGGAACGCGGCATCACCATAGACAAACAGTCCTTCGCCCGGTTTCTGGCCGAGGTCCAGGCGGATCTGGAAACCCTGACCAGCCGCATCCATGCCCAGTCCGGGCGGACCTTCAACATCCGCTCCGGACAGCAGCTCGCCGATGTCCTCTTCTCCGTCCTGAACCTGCCCAAAACAGCCAGAACCAGGGGAGGAGCCGCCTCCACCTCGCAGGAATCCCTGGAAAAACTCGTCGGCAAACACCCCGTTGTCGAGACGATCCTCCAGTACCGGAAACTGGAGAAACTCCGCTCCACCTACCTGGAACCCCTCCCCTTCCTGGCCGACGCCGCAAACCGCGTCCATACCACCTTCAACCAAACCGCCACAGCCACCGGACGCCTGTCCTCCAGCAACCCCAACCTCCAGAACATTCCCATCCGGGGCCCCATGGGCGGACGCATGCGATCCTGCTTCATCGCCACCAAAGGCTCCCTGCTGGTCTGCGCCGACTATTCCCAGATCGAGCTGCGCGTCCTGGCCCATCTTTCCGCGGATCCCGCCCTCCTGGACGCCTTCCGCAAAAACGAGGATATCCACACCCGCACCGCCAGCCTCCTCTTTGATCTCGATCCGGCCTCCGTCACCGCGGAACAACGCCGGAACGCCAAAACCATCAATTTCGGCATCATCTACGGCATGGGCGCCCAGCGTCTGGCCCAGGAACTGCATATCCCCCTCAAGGAGGCCAAATCCTTCATTGATCTCTATTTTCAGCGCCTCTCCCGCCTCAAGGCCTTTTACGACACCATTGAAAACGAGGCCCGCGCCCACGGCTTTGTCGCCACCATGACCGGCCGCCGGCGTTTCATTCCCGACATCCTCTCCCAAAACAACCAGCTGCGCACCCAGGCTCGCCGGCAGGCCATCAACACCCGCATCCAGGGTTCCGCCGCCGACATCATCAAACTGGCCATGCTCGCGGTGGACGGCGACCCGGCGCTCCGGAATCTGGACGCCCGGCTTCTGCTGCAAATCCACGATGAGCTTGTGCTTGAAGTCCCAGCGCAGAACGCCCCCGAAGCGGCCTGCCGCCTGGAGGCCCTCATGGGCGCCGTCCAGCCCGCAGGCCAGCCCCTCTCCATTCCCCTGCTTGTCTCCTGCGCCACAGGCCGGACCTGGGCGGAAGCCCACGGCGCGTAGAGCAATGCCCCCATATTCGGTTTGAAAATGGAATCAGCGGCAGGATGTCGCGGCGCAAGGCGCGGCATTTCGAGCGGCAAGGCCGCGTTCCCGCCGCAGCCGCCAGATCGAAATCGCAGGGACGCGGTTTTGATTTGAGATTCGAATCAGACCCGCTTCGCCCTGCGGAACCGGCGGGCGATGTAGACGGCGAGAAGAATCACGCCGATCAGCATCAGGTAGTCCAGAAACGAAGCCTCAAAAGGCGGCCGCACATTTTGCAGGGCATTCTCCGGCAGGATGCGCAAGGCGCGCACGCTGGCGGCAATATCCCTGTCATACTCGGCCTGGGGCGGACCGTCATACAGGGTCATCAGCACCAGGGCCCCGTGCGCGGTCAGCGTCAGCCTGATCAGCCGGTGGCGGGTCGTGGCCTCTTCCTGGGAAAAATCCAGCACGGAACGCAAATTGAGCGCGAAAAAATCCTCCCCCAGGTAGCTGTTGACCATGATGCTCCCGGGAAAAAGCTCCAGAAAGGACTCCTGCACGGCGTTGGCCAGGGTGGCCGCGACGGCCCTGGATTTTTGAGCCAGGTCCTTTACGGCCTCCGCGTCCAGGCCGAGGCTCGCGTAATCAAGGGCGAACACGATCAGAGCCGGAGAAGCCGGAGCGCTGTCCGGCAGGAAGGCGCCCCGCATGGAGGATGCCCCGCGAATGACCCCGTCGCGCATAAAAACGACGCATACCCGGCGGGCCTGTTCCTCCAGAAGGCGGGCGTCCGTAATCTCCAGCCAGTCGGAAGAAGGCAGAGGCAACTCGTACCCCGCGCCGTCGTCCCGCAAAAGGGGAGGGGCCGGCGCCTCCTGCGCGCTCAAGGGAGAAGGAATGAACAACCAGGCGGCAAAAAAAAGAACTGCGAAATATATCCGCACGCCCACAGCCCTCCATACGGCCGGCCTGCGGAGCGCCGGGCGCTGCGCAGGCCGGATTGGCCTTTAGATGCTGTCGTCTCAAGATTATAATTTACTGAAATCACTGCCGCTTTTAAAAAAAATTGATGTTTTTTGTTTTATTTCAGCATATTATGATTTAGGGCGGTTCAACTTTGAAAATGTTGGACTGCTCTGCAGGGATTTGCCCGCAAATCCTTGCCGCGAGATTGTCGCCAGGCGGGCAAAGCCCGCCTGGCGACAATCTCAAGATGAAATCGCTCTAATGACGCCACCATTTAGTATATTCCGGTCAGACCATAGATAATGAGCCCGCCAATCAAGCCGAGCAGCGGACCGACGGTGGCCACGACAAAGATGGGGATATACGCCTGACGGTGCGTCAGGCCGGTCACGAACATGGAGGTGATCACCGCGCCGTTATGCGGCAGGCTGTCCAGACCGCTCGCCGCCAGAGAGGCAACGCGGTGGGCTATCTCCAGAGGTATTTTCGCCTCGTTGCACATCTGGATGAACATATCGGACATGGCCGCCATGGCGATGGCGATGCCGCCGGAGGCCGAGCCCACGATGCCGCACAGCACGTTCACGGTGACAGCCTCGGTGATCAGCGGGTTGCCGCCGAAGCCCTTGAACAGCTCGACCATGAACAGGAACCCGGGCAGGGCGGCGATAATGGAACCGTAGCCGAATTCCGAGGCCGTGTTCATGATGGCCAGAAGAGAGGCGGCCATGGCTGACTTCATCCCTTCATGGAAGCCCTTGACGATGGGCTTCAGGGCCAGGAGGATGGTGGCGAGGATGGCCGCGATCATGGCGACTTCCACGGCCCACATGCCGCGCATGGACCCCACGCTGATTTCTATGGTCTGCTTCAGGCCGGGAAAGTCCAGGACGTACTTGTCGCCGAAAAAGTAGGGCACGCCGTACTTGGTCATGACATAGTTGATTATGCCCACGAGCAGCAGGGGAAGCATGGCGATGCCCCAGTGCGGCAGCTTCATGTTGGGATCAAGCGGATCGGGTTCCTGCAAAAGCTCCATGCCGCCGGAGTATGTTTCTCCGCTGGCTCTGGATTTTCTCATCTCACGCACGAAATAGGCCATGCCGAAGCCGAAGATGATTATGGTGGCGATGATGCCCATTATGGGGGCGGAGTAAGCGTCGGTCTTGAAGTAGGAGGTGGGGATGAGGTTCTGGATCTGGGGAGATCCCGGCAGAGCGGACATGACAAAGGTGATGCCGCCCAGCCAGATGGCGCCGGGGATGAAGCGTTTGGGAACTCCAGCCAGCTTGAACATTTCCGCGGCGAAAGGATACACGGTGAACACCACCACATGGGTGGAAACGCCGCCGTAACTCAAGATCGCCGCCACCAGCACGATGGTCAGGATGGCGTTTTGCGGGCCCACCGCTTTAAAGATGGCGTGGGTCAGGGATTTGGCGAAACCGGACATTTCCACGACTTTGCCGAAAATAGCCCCCAGCATGAAGAAGGGAAAGAAGTTGCGCACAAACTCGGAAGTCTTCTGCATGAACAGGTTGGTATACGCTGGCAAGATGGACAGAGGCTCCAAAAAGGCCACAGCCGTCAAGGCGACAATCGGCGCGAAGATAATGACGCTGTAGCCCCGATAGGCCACAAGCATCAGGACAAACAAGGCCAATACAACAATTAATATATCCATTTTGCGCTCCTTGAGTTACAAGGTATCTTCCACATGCTTTGCCGCAATCGCTATGGCTTCTCCTTCCACGACAATGTCTCCGTTTTGATTGATGCAACGCGTCGCCATACGGATGCGGTTTTTTTCCATTTTTTCCATGACTTCGCATTCCGCGCGCAGCGTGTCGCCGATCTTCACGGGACGTTTGAAATAACAGCTCTGGGAAACGTATAAAGCCCCCTTGCCGGGGATATACATGCCCACAAGGGTGGAAAAAAGGGAGGCGGAGAGCATGCCCTGGGCGATGCGCCCTCCCATTTTTTTGCCCAGGGAACTGGTCGTGGCGTAAACCTCATCCACATGGATGGGGTTAAAGTCCGCCGTCACGGCCGAAAAGCTGTGAATGTCCGCCTCTGTGACCGTCTTGGAGAAGGATGCCTTCTCCCCCACCACAATCTCGTCGTACGTCTTTCCCCGCATGGACCCTCCTTCTGCCAAGAGCAGGGTTACAGGGTGAAAGGGTCTTTCCCGGGCGCCGGCGGCGGCGTCCGCCGGCGCTTTCCAGGCCCGCGGACGATCCTCACTTCAAGCCGATGACGCTCCGGGCGATGACCACCTTGTGGATCTCCGAAGTGCCCTCGTAGATCTTCAGCAGCCGGGAATCGCGGAACAGGCGCTCCAGGATCAGATCCTTCATATAGCCGTAGCCGCCGTGGATCTGCAGGGCCAGATCGGCGCAGAAGCAGGCCGTTTCCGCCCCGTAGTATTTGGCGATGGCCGCGTCCAGGGTGTACTGCTCCCCGGCTCCCTTGGCCCAGGCCGCCTTGTAGACCAGGCCGCGCAGGGCTTCTATGCGCACCTTCATTTCCGCCGCGTACCAGGAAAGGCCCTGCTGGGCGCCGATGGGCCTGCCGAACTGCACCCGCTCGTTCAGGTACTTGACGGATTCCGCCAGGGCGCGCTGGGAAATGCCCAGACTCTGGGCGCCCACCCCCAGACGGGCCGAATCCAGAATGGCCATGGCCATGGCGAACCCCTTGCCCGGCTGGCCCACCAGGTTTTCCCTGGGCACACGGCAGTCGTTGAAGAACAGCTCCGCGGTTTCCGAGCCGCACAGGCCCAGCTTGTTCTCGGTCTTGCCGGGGGAGAAGCCTGGGGTTCCCTTTTCCACAATAAAGGCGCTCATGCCCCTCAACCCCTTGTCCGGCTCGGTCAGGGCGAAGACCAGCACCGTCTGGGCCAGGGCCCCCCCGGTGATGAAGCATTTGCTGCCGTTGAGCACATAGTGGTCGCCGTCCAGGACGGCGCGGGTCTTGACGGCCCCGGCGTCGGAGCCGGCGGTGGGCTCGGTCAGGGCGAAGGCCGCCACCTTCCCCTCGCTCAGGACCGGCGGCAGATAGGTCTTTTTCTGCTCCTCCGAGCCGAAAAGATAGATCCCGTAAGGCCCCACCTGGTGGATACACAGGGTGGCCGCCGTGGAGGCGCAGCATTTGGCGATCTCCTCCACAATGAGCAGTTTGCTGATGTCGTCGCCGCCGCTGCCTCCGTATTCCTCGGGAAAACCGGCCCCCGTGAAGCCGAGCTCGGCCATGCGCCGGAAAAGATCCCAGGAAAAGGCATGGGTACGGTCGATTTCCGCCGCAAGGGGCTCCACTTCCTTTTCCGCAAATTCCTTCGCCGTCTGGCGAATCAGTTCCTGATCCGAATCCAGTCTGAAATCCATGGTCCGCTCCTTTTCGTTACACATGTCAGGCTTGAAATTGCCGCCTGAGGGCGCAGCCGCTCCGGGGCAGGGGTTTGCGGGCAACCTCTTGCAGGGCAAAGGGCATACATTTGCTCCAGGTGTCTTCCGTATCCTGCGCGGAAGACGCCCGCGCGCGCCTCCTGCGCCGGCAGGAGCGCCTCAAAAGGCGAGGCCCATGGGCGCATCCCGGAAGATGCGGGCGTCCATGAGCTTCAGGTCGTCGGCGATAAGGGGTTTGTATTCCATCTTGGCCAGGATCTGCTTTTCCAGATCCACCCCAGGGGCGATTTCCACCAGCATGATGCCCTTTGCAGTCAGCCGGAACACGGCCCTCTCGGTGATGTACAGGATGGGCTGGTTTGTCTCCGCGGCGTATTCGCCGCTGAAGGTGATCTGCTCCACGGTCCGCACGAACTTGATCCCGTCGGCATCCTTAAGGATGTCCAGCCTGCCGTCCTTGATGGCGTATTCGGCCTTGCCCGCGGTAAAGGTGCCGCAGAAGCAGACCTTTTTGGCGTTCTGCGAGATGTTCACAAACCCGCCGGGCCCCACCACGCGGCCGGCGAACTTGCTGACGTTCACATTGCCCTTGAAGTCAATCTGGGCGGCCCCCAGGCAGGAAAGGTCGATGCCGCCGCCGTCGTAGATGTCGAAGATGTCCGGGTGCTTGTAGATGGCAACCGGGTTGGTGGAACCGCCGATGCCCACGCCGGGCAACGGCACGCCGCCGAGAATGCCCGACTCGATGGACAGGGTCAGGCTGCCGGCGATTCCCTCTTCCCCCGCCACGCTGGCCACGGAGTCCGGAATGCCGATGCCCAGGTTCACCAGCATGTTGGGTCCCAGCTCAAAGGCGGCCCGCCGCCCGCAGACCTTGCGCGGGGTCAGGGGCTCCACAGCCACGGCGCTTGCGGGAACGCGCACCTCGCCGGAGCATTCCGGACGGTATCCCGGCCAGAGCCAGCACTGCACATTGTTTTCCGGTTCCCCCTGGACGATATAATCCACCATAAAGCCGTGCACCTTGACTTCCTGGGCGCGCAGAGTGTTGCGTTCCACGATCTTTTCCACCTGGGCGATGACGATGCCGCCACTGTTGTGGACGGCGGCGGCCATTTCCAGCTGGTCGGAATAGGCTCCCTCCTTGATCAGGGAAAGGTTGCCGTCCAGATCGCCGAAGGAAGCCTTGATAAAGCAGATGTCCAGAGGGAATGATTTGTAGAGAAGCTGCTCCTTTCCCCCCACGCTGAGCAGTTCCACCACCTCTTCCTTGCGCGCCCGGGCGGCGTTGTTGGCCTTGCAGCCTTCAATCCGCGGATCGGCAAAGGTTTTCAGCCCCACATGGGTCAGCACTCCCACCTTTTTGCCGGCAATGGCGCGCAGCAGGTGGGCGGTGACGCCCTGGGGAACCATGTAGGTGGCGACGGCATCGCTGACGGTGAGTTTGTTCAGGGCCGGCTCCAGGCCGATATGGGCGCAGTATATCGTGGACAGAAGCCCCTCCAGCCCGAGATGGTTGCCGCCCCGTTCCTTGCCGTCGCCCACGCCGGCGGTATGAAAGAGGGTCAGGTTTTTGGGAGCGCCTGTTTCCAGGTAGCGCCTGCGCAACCCGATAAGGAGCTCTTCCGGCACCCCGAAGCCCACGAACCCCCCCACCGCCAGGGTCATGCCGTCTCTGACCAGTTCCGCCGCCTGTCGCGTCGTGATAACCTTGCTCATGAAAATCGTCCTCCAGCTTGAGAGTGCAAAAACGAGCGGACAATCTTGAGAGTGCAAAAAAACGGACGCTGGGCCGCTGTCCGCGCAATCAGGATCGGAACCTGGGCGGCCTTTTTTCCAGGAACGCCTTGCAGCCTTCTTTCTGATCTTCTGTGGCGAAACAAAGGGCAATCAGATCCTTTTCCAGTTCCAGAGCCTTGTAGATGTCGGTGTCCGCGCCCCTGTTGATGGCGATTTTGGCGTAGCGGACGGCGATGCCCGATTTGGCGGCAATGGTCCGCATCATGGCCAGGGCTTCATCCAGCAGGGATTCTGCGGGCACCACCCTGTTGGCCAGGCCGATGGCCTTGGCTTCGTCGGCCTTGACGTTGCGCCCGGTGTAGATCAGTTCCCGGGCGATGCCGATGCCCACCAGGCGGGGCAGACGCTGGCTGCCGCCGAAACCGGGAATCAGGCCGAGATTGACCTCCGGCTGGCCGAAAACGGCGTTTTCCGCGGCAAGGCGCAGGTCACAGGCCATGGCCAGCTCGCAGCCGCCGCCCAGAGCATAGCCGTTCACCGCCGCGATAAAGGGTTTGCCCATCAATTCAATACGGTTGAAGATCTCCTGGGCGAATTCCACGTAGGCCCGGCCCTGCTCGCTGCTGTAGTCCGCCATCTGGGAGATGTCGGCCCCGGCGACGAAGGCCTTGCCTGAACCCGTGATGATTCCGCCCTTGAGGCCGGCATCGTCCCGGATGAGCGTCAGAGCGGCGTCCAGTTCCTTAAGAGTGTCGTTGTTGAGGGCGTTCAGCGCCTTGGGCCGGTTCATGGTAATGATCGCGATGTTGTCGCGTTTTTCAAACAACAGATTCTCGAAACTCATTGTTACCCCCCTCCCTGGAATTTACGAAGTGTCGTCCCTGCCGCGACCTTCAGCAAAAAATATTCCAGACCGCTCCCGCGCGCCATCCGCCCTGTATCCCCGCGCCAGGGCAGGGAAAGTTCTCTCCCCGCCCGGAGAGGGGACAGCCGGCCCGCCGGGGGACAACGACATGTCATCCAGCAAAGACATGTCTGTCGCTTGCTGACGGATTTGACAGGAGAAAAAAACCATCCTACAGTGGCGGCAAACAATAACTGGCGGATACTTTTCCAAAATCTGCGGCAGGCATCAAGAACGCCCGCTCTCCCGCGCCGGCTCTCTCTTCCGGGAACGGGAATTCTCCGCTAAAATCTGTCGCAAAGACGCGACACCCGGACAAGGACAAAGTGTTATCCTCCCCCCGCGACACTGCCGCCCTGAAGCGACAGGTTGGGGGTGACACCCCAGAACAGGAGGCGCCATGTTCCAGACAACCATAGAGACTCTCCTGCAGGAAAACGCCGCCCTCAAGGACCGGGTGAACAAGCTGGAACGGAGCGACAGAATCTTCCGGACAATCATGAACACCATCGCCGACGGCTTTCTCGCCGTTGGACGCGACGGCAACATTCTGGACATCAATACCTCCTATTGCAACTATTTCGGCGTCAAACGGCAGGATGTTCTGGGAACCCCCATCCGGAAGCTGATCCCCAACACCAAGATGATCGAGATCATGGACAAAGACCTTACGGAGCTGGACTCCGTCCATGTCTTCAAGAAAGGGCTGACGGCCTCCGGCGAACGGAAGGTGGCCGTCTCCCGTATGCCCGTGACCCTTGAGAGCGGGGAAATCTTCGCCAGCGTGGCCCTGGTCAAATTTTCCGGCTACACCAACAAGCTGGTCCAGTCCCTTCAAGAGATGAGTTCGGAGATTGAATATTACCGCAAGGAACTGAGCCGCTACTCCATCAGCCAGTATTCCTTCGCTTCCCTGCCCACATCCAGCGAGGTGTACCGGCAGGCGAAGCAGCTGGCGGAACGCTTCGCCAAGAGCGATCTGCCCATTCTGCTCCAGGGAGAAACCGGGGTGGGCAAGGAGGTCTTCGCCAACG
>JAISNZ010000202.1 GCA_031275955.1 Desulfovibrio sp.
ACCCAGAGCAAGATTTCCCATTCCTATCCCCATTGCTGGCGCTGCAAGAAACCGGTCATTTTCCGGGCCACCACCCAGTGGTTTATTTCCATGGAGAAAACGAACCTGCGCTCCCGCGCCCTGGACGCCATCCGCAGGGATGTGGCCTGGATTCCCGCCTGGGGCGAGGAGCGCATCTATTCCATGATCGAGAACCGTCCGGACTGGTGCGTTTCCCGGCAGCGCGCCTGGGGCGTGCCCATCGTCGCCCTTTTGTGCGATCGCTGCGGCGAGTTCTGGTCCAGCCAGGACTGGAACAAGAAGATCGTTGAACGCTTCGCCGGGCATCCCCGCGGCTGTGATTACTGGTTTGAGGCCCCGCAGGAGGAGATCGTCCCCCCGGGACTGACCTGCAAACATTGCGGGGGAACCTCCTGGCGCCGGGAAACCGATATCCTGGATGTCTGGTTTGATTCCGGCACCAGTTTCGCGGCCGTCCTTGAGCGGCGTCCGGAGTGCCGTTTCCCGGCGGATATGTATCTGGAAGGCTCGGATCAGCATCGCGGCTGGTTCCACAGTTCCCTGCTGGCCGCCATCGGCACGCGGGGCGCCGCTCCCTACAGGGAGGTCCTGACCCACGGCTATGTGGTGGACGGCGAGGGCCGGAAGATGTCGAAATCCGACGGCAACGCCATTGCCCCGGAAGAGGTCATCGAAAAACACGGGGCGGAAATCCTGCGCCTTTGGGTGGCTTCCGTCGACTACCGGGAGGACATCCGCATCTCCCAGGAAATCCTCAGCCGCCAGGTGGACGCCTATCGGCGCATCCGCAATACCTGCCGCTATATTCTGGGCAACCTGGACGATTTTTCTCCTGCCGACGCAGTGCCAGAAGCGGAGCTGGACACGCTGGACCGCTATGCCCTGGACGTGGTCAGCCGGGCGCACGAAGAGGTCCAGAGGGCCTATGCGGCCTATGAGTTCCACCGGGTCTTCCATACCCTGCACAATCTTTGCGTGACCGATCTCTCCGCCTTTTACCTGGACGTCCTGAAGGATCGTCTCTACTCCTCCGCTTCCGGGGACAAGGGACGCCGTTCCGCCCAGACGGCCCTCTGGCGCGCCCTGCTGATCCTGATCTGCGACATGGCTCCGGTGCTTTCCTTCACCGCGGACGAGGTTTTTTCCTTCCTGCCCGCAGCTCTGCGGCCGGAGGGGCGGACGGTCTTCGCCATGCAGACGGGCCGTCTGCCCACCCTGGCCCTGACGGCGGAAGAGCGCGCCCGCTGGGAAACCCTGCTGGCGGTGCGCGCGGAAATCACCAGGGCCATTGAGCCTCTGCGCAAGGCCGGCCAGGTGGGTCTGGCCCTGGATACGGCCGTGACCCTCTATGCTGACGCGCCTCTGCTGGCGGATCTGGCCGCGCTGGGCACGGATCTGCGCTCCTTGTTCCTCGTTTCCCGGTTCAGCCTGCTCCCGCTGGAACAGGCCCCCGCGGGAGCCATCAAGGGGCAGGGGAGTCTGGCCCTGACGATTCAGAAAGCGGCGGGAGAGAAATGCGCCAGGTGCTGGATTTACAGCCCGGATCTCGGCGCAGATCCGGCCTGGCCGGACCTCTGCCCGCGCTGCGCCGCCGTTCTGCGCGCCTACAGGACCTGATGCCGTGCGCTGGTTTTTGCTGCTGGGGACCTCCGCCCTGGTCCTGATTCTCGATCAGGCCACCAAGTGGAAGATTACCTCCTCCCTGGCCCCGAGCGAGGTTGTCCCCCTGACCGGCTTTTTCAGTCTGGTCAATGTGCGCAACCGGGGAGCGGCCTTCGGTTTTCTGAGCGACCCTGCTATTTCCTGGCAGTTCTGGCTGTTCTGCGCCGCCACCCTGCTGGCCCTCGGGATCATCTGGCTTGTGGTCAGCAAGGCCCGCCCGCAGGAACGCCTCCTCTTCTGCGCCCTTGGCGGCATTTCCGGCGGCGCTCTGGGCAACTTTGTCGACCGCCTCCGTTTCCGCGCGGTCATCGACTTTCTGGATCTGCACTACCACGACTGGCATTGGCCGGCCTTTAACCTGGCCGATATGGCCATCTGCGCCGGGGCCTTTGCCGCCGCCTTTCTTTTCCTGCGCCCGGAAGCCTCTTTCGTCCCTTCCGCGGACAAGGGAGGCGGCCCGGCATGACCACGCCCCTTGTCCTCCGGTTCGCTCCTTTTTTTCCGCCTGGCCAATTTGAAGGGAAAAAAGCTCCGGCCTGGCTGATCGCGCCTTTCCCCTGAGGAGGAAACCCATGAAGCGCATATTTTTTGCCCCCCTGCTGGTCCTGATCTTTCTTGGCGGGTGCCTCCCCAAGGCCACAACCGGCGGCGGCCCTCGCGGCGGCGAAACCCTGGAGCAGCAGGTGGCCCGGCATGACGGCCAGATCCAGAAGCTCCTTTCCCAGGTGGGACAGGTGGAAATGGTCCTGCCCGGGCAGGCCGAGATGTGGTCCCAGATGCAGACCATGCGCCAGGAACTGAACAGCGTGCAGGGCCGGCTGGAAGACTTCGGCGCCCAGGTTTCCGGCGAGGGCGGCGGCGAACTCGCCCGCCTGCGGGACAAGGCGGCCCGTATGGAAGCCCTCTTGCGCCAGATCGCCTCCCAACTGGCCATCAGCACGAAATCTCTGGATGAGCAGGCTCCTCCCCCCGAGCCTGCTCCCGTCCTTTTGCCTCCGGCCGCGCCGGAGCCGTCCTCCGCCGCATCCCCCGCGCCCCCCGCGGGCGCGGATACGGCCACAACCCTGTATGAGGCCGGAGTCAGCGCCTTCGGCAAGGGCCGGTACCAGGACGCCATCGTTTCCTTCAAGGATTTTATCGCCTCTTTTCCCCAACATGAACTGGCCGGCAACGCCCATTTCTGGGCCGGCGAGTCCTATTTCCAGATCAAGGATTACCCCCGCGCGGCCCTGGCCTATCAGGAGGTCATCGCCAAATTCCCCGGCAGCGCGAAACTCCAGTCCGCCATGCTCAAGCAGGGCATTTCCCTTTACCATGCCGGCAAAAAGGACGCCGCCCGGCAGCGCCTGAACGAACTGGTCAAAAAGTATCCCAAAAGCCCGGAAGCCGGCCGCGCGAAAACCTTTTTGCAACAGAACAAATAGGGTTTGTTGATGAGGGCTTTGGGGCGCAGGCCCCGCTAATCCGGTGCTTTCAGAGCGGAGCGCAGGCATGGGGAGAGGATCGGAGGGACGGCAGGAAGGCCCGCGGGAACAGACCCCTCTTCCTCCTCCGGGCCTTTCCTCCCTGGCCTGGCGCTATGGCGTGAAACTGTTGTCCAATGCGGCCACGGTTCCCCTCTTTCTCCTGCTGGAGATGATCCTTCCCAGGGCCCTGGGGCCCTCGGCCTATGGGAACGTCAATTTCGCCACGGGCTTTTTCCAGAATATCGTGAATTTTCTGGACATGGGCACGTCCACCTGTCTGCAGGCCAGCCTTGCCAAGCGGCCGGGAGAGTTCGGCCTGATCTCCTTTTACCTCTGGCTGGCCTTGGGGGTGTTCCTGCTCTGCCTTCTGGCCGGGCTTGTCCTGGGTGTGCCGGAAGTCGGGGCCTGGTTCATGCCGGGGGTGCCCCTGTGGCTGGCCGTGCCCGCGGCCCTCTGGGCCTGGCTGACCTGGGCCGGCAGGGTGGCGCGGGGCGTAAACGACGCCCTGGGGACCACCGCGCGCAGTGAAACTGTCCGCATCGGGGTCAATCTGGTTGCGGCCCTGGCCCTGCTGGCGCTGTTCCAGGGAGGCGTTCTGGGAACAGAGGTCTTTTTCGGGCACCAGTATGTCTTTCTGGCCCTGGCCCTGGCTGGTTTTTGCCATGCCTTGCGGGGGATCTGGCCGATCCGGGAATGGGGAACTCCTCTCGCCCGGATGCGGGAATATGCCGGAGAATTCCGGCGGTACAGCGGCCCGCTTTTTGCCCTTGCGCTCTGTTCCCTGCTGGCCCTGACAGGGGAGCGCTGGCTGCTGCAGCTTTTTGAGGGCAGCGTGGAGCAGGGGTATTTTTCCCTGGGACAGAAGGTGGGCCTGGCCTGCTTTCTCTTTGTGACCGCCCTGATCCCCCTGCTGCTGCGGGAGCTGGCCGTGGCCCACGGCAACAATGACCTGCGGGAAATGGGGCGGCTTCTGGATCGCTTCGCCCCCATGCTCTATGGGCTGGCCGCCTGGTTTTCCTGTTTTATCGTGGTGGAGGCCCCCGCGGCGGTGCGCCTGTTCGGGGGGGCGGAATTTGCCGGGGCTATGGCGGCGGTGCGGATTATGGCCTTCTATCCCGTGCACCAGGGCTACGGGCAACTGGTGTCCGCCGCCTATTACGCCACCGGGGAGACGAGGGCACTGCGCAATATCAGCCTGGTTTCCCTGGCGGGCGGATTTTTGTGCGCCTGGGCGCTGCTGGCCCCCGAGGGCAGGGGGGGCTGGGGGCTGGGGGCTGTCGGGCTGGCTGTCAAGATGACGGCGGTGCAGGCGGTGACCGTCAACGTTCTCCTCTACATCTGCAGCCGGAAGATTCCCTTTGATCTGCGCCGGAACCTGGCCCACCAGATCGTCTGCCCCCTGTGTCTTTTCGGGCTGGCCCTGGCGGCGCGGACGGCAAGCTTCGGTTCCGGCGCGGGGGACGGCCTGGGGAGGCTCTGTCTTTCCGTTGTCTGCTACGGGATTTTGACCCTTGGAGCGGTATGGCTTTGTCCCTTTATTCTGGGAATGCGGCGGGGGGAACTCCTCGCCCTGACCCGGCGATTCCGGTTTTTTTAGGGAAGCGCTGGTTTATCGGGGCTCCGCCCCGAACCCCGTCGGGGGGCATATCGTTTCAGATGCTGTCCGCCCGCGTTTTCGCGCGGGATGGACGGCCCCGAACCCCCTCATTTCGTATTCCATTGAAATACTTAACTGGGGTGCAGGGGCCGTTCGTCCCGAACGTCAGCGAGGGCGAACTCATCCTGTCAGGATGCC
>JAISNZ010000242.1 GCA_031275955.1 Desulfovibrio sp.
TAGCACCTTGGCCAGACTGCCCGGCGTGTCCTCAATGGACAGGGCGAGCAGCCGCGTTACCGAAACGACATACCGGGCGGCGCGCAAAATTTCCAGGGCCCGCTGGGCGTCATCGACGATAAGGCGCAGCACCCCGAAATCCGCCGTATCGGCAAGGGACATGGCGCGCAGGTCAATGCCCGCCTCGCCCAGAATCTCCGTCACCTCCGCCAGACGCCCCGGCTGATTTTCCACAAATACGGAAATCTGATCGATTGTCATCTCTGCCCCCTAAACTTTACGGTTGTCGATGACCCGGACGGCCTTTCCTTCGCTCCGGGCGATGCTGCGCGGGGCGACAATCGTCACCTTTGCCGAGATGCCCAACATGGCGCGCAAAGAAGCCATCAACTCCCTTTCCCGCGCGGCGATCCCCCTGACCGTGTCCGAGAACATCTCCTGGGACATCTCCACCTGGACCTCAAAAGTGTCGGCATGGCGCACCCGGTCGAGTATAATCTGGTAGTTCGCCGGATAGCCGCACTGCAGGAGCACCGTCTCAATTTGGGAGGGGAAGACGTTGACGCCCCGGATAATCAGCATGTCGTCGGTTCGGCCCATGATCCTGGACATCTTCACCAGGGTCCTGCCGCAGGAGCACTCCTTGCGGCTGAGTACGCAGATGTCGCGGGTCCGGTAGCGGAGAAGGGGAAAAGCCTCCTTGGTGACGCAGGTGAAAACGAGTTCCCCCTTGACGCCCTCCGGCAGCACCTCGCCCGTGTCGGGATCGATGATTTCCGCCACGAAATGGTCCTCGTTGATGTGCATTCCCGTCTGCTCGGAGCATTCGAAGGATACGCCTGGCCCGGAGATCTCCGTCAGCCCGTAAATGTCATAGGCCTTGATGCGCAGATTTTTCTCAATGTCGCGGCGCATCTCCTCGCTCCAGGCCTCCGCGCCGAAAATGCCGGCCTTGAGGACGATGTAATCCTGAACCCCCTGGGCGAGGATGGTCTCCGCCAGATAGGCGGCATAGGAGGGCGTACAGCACAGAATCGTCGAACCCAGGTCGCGCATGAACTGGATCTGCCGGTCCGTGTTGCCGGAGGACATGGGCAGCGTCAGGGAGCCCAGCATGTGGGAGCCGCCGTTCAAGCCTGGCCCGCCGGTGAAGAGGCCGTAGCCGTAAGAGACATGCACCACGTCGTCCCTGCCGCCGCCGGCGGCGACAATGGCCCGGGCGCAGCAGGCGTCCCAGAGGTCAATATCCTTCTGGGTGTAAAAGGCCACCACGCGCGTGCCCGTTGTGCCGCTCGTGGACTGGATGCGGACGACCTCCGACCTGGGCAGGGCCAGAAGGCCGTAAGGATAGGCCTTGCGCAGATCGTCCTTGGTCAGAAAGGGCAGCTTCGGCAGATCGTCCACCGAGCGGATATCCGCGGGAGCCACGCCCTTCTTGTCCATCAGATCCCGGTAGTAGGGAACGTTTGTATAGACGTGGCGCACCGCGCGCGCAAGTCTTTCCGACTGGATTTCCCGAAGAGTCTCCCTTGAGGCGCATTCCATGTCCTGCTGATAGTACCTCACCGTGTCTCCCGCCTTTGCTGATTTTTTCCCGACGCGTCCTTTTTGGCGCACAATTCCGATGCGGAGGAACCATGGCACATGCGGGGGGAAAAATCAACAGAAAGGGCGGCGCCCCTTGGGGCAATTCCCCTTTGAGAGCGCCGCGCCGGCGGGCGAAGCCCGTCTGTCTCACGGGCGGCGCTGCGCCTCCAGAGGCGGGATGCTTTCCACCATAAGTCGTCTCCCTTAGCGTTTTCCTACTCCGGTTTGAGAATCCAGAGGCCGTTTTCGTTAATGGCGTAAAAGGGCACAAAATTCTGCAGGTATTGCGGTTCTGGAATGAGCAGATAGGCCGGGGAACTGAGATTGTCGAGGATGAAAACGCGGCTGCCGCTCCTGGCGGCCAGAACGGCATGGGCGGCGTTTCTTTTGCGATCCTTGCCCAGCAGAATCCACATGTCTTGGGCGGGTTCGGAAAAATGGAGCAGGGCCAGATATTTGATAATGGCGTAATCCTCGCAGTCTCCCCCTCCCTGGCGCAAAAATTCCTCGGGGGTGGCCCAGTATTCCCGCTGCCCGTAAGCGGCCTGATCCGCGCTCGGCGTCCAGCGGTTGAAGAAGCCGTTGATGTACAGAAGTCTCTCATTGCGGGGCAGGCCGGGCATCCGGAGGGCGAGGTTCTTCCATTGCTCCCGCACCGGCGCGGGCATGGGGGAGCGGGCCGGATCAAAGGCGGCTTGCGGCGAGTGCTGTTTGCGGATGCGCTCCCAGAAGGCGAGCAGACGCGCGGCCTCCGCCGAGGCGGGATTTGCCGGGACAGCCGTGTAGCCTGTGAGCTGAGGGGCGTTTTCCCCGGAGGCAAGGGCGGGCCGGCAGAGGAAAAGAAGGCAGAGAAAGGCAAGGGGAAAAAAACCCGGACAACCCGCCGCGCCCCGCCGCTTTGCGCGGGAGGCGCGGGAATTCTCCGGGGCGGAATCTGCCCGGCCGGGCCGGGCCGCGCCGTCCGCCTCAGGCGTCGTCAACGCTGATGGCGCCAACTTCGCATACTTCCACGCAGGTCTGGCAGCCAAGGCAGTCATCTCCCTTGGCGGGGATGGATTTGCTGTCCTGCATTTCATAGACCTCCACGGGGCATGCGTCCACGCATTCCCCGCAGCCAATACATTTTCCAGAATTTACCGTCACAAGGTATCCCATGACAACCTCCAGGGTTTGGGGATCAGCACCGTATCCCGTTGTTGCTTTAGCCTGTTCCCGCAACAGCCGGCTGTATCCGCCGGATGTCTTCATCCGGCGGGAGATCCGGGCGGCTTTTGCCCCCTCCCTGAGGGGAGAGGCGCTTTTCCGGGCAGGATCCCTCCGGCTTTCGGGGATACCCGCCCTTTTGGGGAGTGTCAAGCCTAAAGGCCAGCCTTGTCGACAACCCCACAGGCCAGCCCCAAAGGCCAAGGCGGACTTCCGCCATCTTTTGCCGGAGATCCCTGCCGCCGAAATCTCCGCGCCCCCCTTCGGGACAAAACCGCCTTTGCCGGGTGTCCGCCCCCAGGCGGCTGGTCCGCGCGGCCGCCGGATCAAATTTTCGATTGTCAATCGGCACTCAAATCTGATCCACCATCGGCGCCCAAAATTGACCCACCGGCAAGGTGGGTGGGGGTTCCCCGGCATGGTGTTGGCGGGGGGGGCGAGAGGAGGGGATTGGAGGGTGGCTAAGCCGACCGGAATTCCCGTCCTCTCGCAGGTACTCCTTATTGTTTCGGGGAAAGTCCGTGCTGGCGCAGCCGCCAGCTTTCGTTACCGGTTTCTATGATTTCACAATGGTGTGTGAG
>JAISNZ010000016.1 GCA_031275955.1 Desulfovibrio sp.
CCCCGGCCGATCTCGTCCAGGATGACCAGACTCCGTTTGGTGGATTGGCGCAGAATGCGGGCGGTTTCCATCATCTCCACCATGAACGTGCTTTGTCCCTGGGTCAGATTGTCCGAGGCCCCCACGCGGGAGAAGATGCGATCCGCAAGACCGAGGCGGGCTTCCGCAGCCGGGACGAAGCCGCCCATTTGGGCCAGAATGACGATCAGGGCCACCTGGCGCAGCACGGTGGATTTCCCGGCCATATTCGGCCCGGTAATGATCAGCAGGCGGCGTTTGCTGTCCATGCGGATATCGTTGGGAACAAATCCGGCGGGTCCCGCCAGGGCCTCCACCACAGGGTGGCGGCCCTCCCTGATCAGGATGTCTCCGCTTTCGTCCGGAGAGGGTTTTGTCCAGCGGCGCTTGCGGGCGGTTTCCGCCAGACACTGCCAGTAATCCAGGCCGGCCAGGATTCCGGCCATAAAGGCGATCCGGGATTGCGCGCAGGAAATCAGGCCCTGCAGTTGCTGGAACAGGCGATATTCAAGCCGTCCCCGTTCCTCGCGGGCGGAGAGGATTTTTTCTTCCAGGGCCTTGAGGGCCGGGGTGACGAAACGTTCCGCATTGGCCACCGTCTGGCGGCGGATAAAGGACGCGGGCACAGAGGCGGCCTGGGATTTGGGAATTTCAAAGTAATAGCCGAAGACCCGGTTGAAGCCCAGTTTGAGTCTGGACAGCCCGCTCTTGCCCTGTTCTTCCTGCAACAGGGCCTCCAGACGGTTTTCCCCGTGCTCTGAAAGATCGATCAGGGCGTCAAGGTCACTGTGGTATCCCTGGCGGAAAATCCCCCCTTCGGTGACCTGCGCTGGCGGGGAATCCGCCAGGGATCGGCCCAGGAGATCCGCGATATCTCCCAGGGGATCCCAGTGCTCCAGCAGACGGCGCAGGCCGGAAGGCAGATCGGCTCCGGCGGCCTCATCGGCGGTGGGGTAACGATCTCCAGGCGTTGCGGACAGGGCTTCCAGAACGGCCGGCAGGGCGGCGATGCCCTGGCGCAGGGCCAGGTAATCTCTGGGGACAGCGCGTTTGGCGCAGATGCGGGCGATCAGCCGTTCCAGGTCGGAGACGGCGCGCAGGGCGGCGCGCAGAGCCGCGCGCTTGTATTCCTGATCATGAAAAAAGGCGACCACATCAGCGGATTCCCTGATGACGGCAAGGTCGCGCCAGGGATGGCGCAGACGTTCTTCCAGCAGGCGGCCTCCCATGGGGGTGATGGTTTCATCCAGGATCTGCCAGAGGGTGCCGGGGCCTCTTTTGCCGTCCATGCGCTGGAAAATTTCCAGGTTGCGTTCGGTGATGTCGTCCAGAATCAGGTGCTTGCCAAGGGTGAGGGGCACAAAAGGGGAGAGGTGGATCAGTTCCTGCTTCTGGGTCTGGAGGATGTAGGCCAGAAGCGCCCCGCAGGCGCGGGTGAGTTCTTCCTTGTCTTCAAGTCCCAGCGCCCCCAGTTCTTTAATGCCCTGAACCAGGAAAAGGCGCTCGACGGAAGCCTTGAGGTCAAAATAGCCGCGGGCGGGCACGCGCACGGGGGTAACGCCCTCGATCCTGTCGGGAAGGGGAATGCGCGCATTTTCGGCGGAGAGATCCGGCAGGAGAAGTTCTCGCGGCCGCATTTTACCAATCCACTGGCAGAGATGGGAAAAGCGTTTGCTCTGCAGGCCGGACCACCTTCCGGTGGAATAGTCCAGCCAGGCGAATCCGCCCCGCCCGGCATCGGCGTTCCAGTAAAGCGCTCCCAGGTAATTATGCGCCTTGGCTTCAAGCGAGCCTTCATCCATGGTTGTGCCGGGGGTCCGCACCTCAATGACGCTCCGCCGGACCAGACCTTTGGCGGCTTTGGGGTCTTCCACCTGCTCGCAGATGGCGACCTTGAATCCTTTGTCGTTGAGGCGGCGCAAATAGTTTTCCACGGCCTGATGCGGCACGCCGCACATGGGCACAGGATGTTCGGCCTGATTGTTGCGGCTGGTGAGGGTAAGGTGCAGTTCGCGGGAGGCGACTTCGGCGTCTTCAAAAAAGAGCTCATAAAAATCGCCCATGCGGAAAAAAAGCAGGCAATCCGGGTAGTCCTTTTTAAAGGAAAAGAACTGCTCAAGCATGGGCGTGATTTTATAGGGAAGGGATTCGGGCAGGGTGTCGGTCATGGCTGCCGGTTCACGTCCGGAAAAACACTGTACGCAGGTTCTGTCCTTCTTTTCTCTTTTTTCGGAGCGGAAAAAGGCCCGTGCGCCGGGTTGGGGAACTACAGGCCGTTTCCGCGCCAGGCCCTGGCGTGAGAAGAAGATCGCCCTGCAGCGACATGCGGCTTTCGGCCCGATCCGCTGGCTTTGCCGCCGCGCCGGCCCGTCCGGGCGCATGAAAAGCCGCTTTAAGGACAGGCGGTTTCTATTTTCCGGGATAGCCGGGCAGGATAAAGGTCAGCCTAGCCTGCCCGCATTCTTCCAGCATGTCCAGAAGTTGTCGCGCGACTGCGGCGGGAATTTGCGGGCAGGAAAATTCCAGATTCTCCATTTCCCGATCCCAGTCCCTGATGATCTCCTCCAGCCCGGATACCGGCGCATACCAAACATAGGAAGGCAGATCTGGAACGGGCAGGGGTTCATCGTCTACGCGAAACATGGGATACTCCTGAACAGGCGGCAGATCCCGCTCCCGCGCGGCTGCCGCGCCTTTTTTTCCCTTCTATGCCCTTTTGTCCTCAACGGCAAGACTGGTTCCGTCTTTGTCCAGGGCTGACGCGTCTTATTGCGTCAGCCCTGCGGTGATGCTGAAGCATCGCCCGAAGCCGTAGGCTTCGTGAGGAGCAAGGCGACTTTGCCGCCGCCGCGAATCTGAAAGCCAACTATTGTAATATAGTGAATTAAATCAAAAAAAATTAGAGGCGTCAGTCCTGCGTCTTTGTCAGAAAGAGGCGATGACCGCGAAGGCCGGGATGGTGACCAGGGAGAGCAGGGTGCTGACGGAAACAGCCACAGTGCCGAATTCCGCGTCCGCTCTGTAGTAGGCGGAGAGGAGGGCAACAGAGGCCCCGACCGGCAGGGAGGCTTGAATGATGAACACCTGGCGCATGAGATCCGGCAGAGGGAGGATCTGGGCGAGAATGATGATCGTCAGGGGGCTGATGATAAACCGGCCTGCCAGAAGGCCCAGAAGCTCCCGGCTTGGAGCGATGCTGCGCGGACGTGTGCCGTGCAAGGTGATGCCCAGGGAGATCATGATCAGCGGCACAGTCATTTCCCCCAGATATTTCGCTGCGTTGCTGATAAAAGAAGGCAGGGGGAGGCCCAGAAGCAGGACCAGGATACCCAGAAGAAAGCCCAGCATGGGCGGCGACAAGAAGAGTTTCAGGCTGGTCCGGCTGAAAAGGGCGGCTTTGCGCCCTGTCGCGGATTCGGCCATGAGGGAATTGCCCACGCTCCAGAAAAAGGACGTATTGGCAAAATAATACAGCAGGACATAGGGCAGGGCTTCCTGGCCGAAGAGGGCCAGATTGACGGGCAGGCCGATAAAAATCGTGTTGGAAACGGCGCTGCCCACAGTAAAGACAGCGCGTCGCTGCATCGGGATTTTGAGCAGGCGGGCAAGGATCAGGCTCAGGCCGAAGGTCAGGAGAATGGAACCAACGGGAACGAGGAGCCCGTAAGCGTACTGGAGAAGTTCCTCCCGGGTGAAGGAATGGGTAATGGTGTAAAACATGCAGGGCGGCAGACCCACCAGGGTGACCAGCTTGGGCAGCAGGGCCTGCGAATCGGCGCTGAACCAGCCCCGTTTGGCCAGGATATAGCCGGTGCCGCCGATAACGACCAAGGTCAGCACGCATTGCACGGCATTCAGGAAAACGGCAAGAGTCATAGATTCATACAGCATTTTCCGCTGGAGATTGTCGCCCGGGGGCGATGCGCCTTCGCCTTGCTACAATCCCGCGGCAAGGATTTGCAAGCGAATCCTTGCAGAGCGAAGGGCAAATGCCCAAGGGCAATTTGCTCCGGGTCGCGTCTGTTTCGGAACATCCTCCCCCTGCGGCCGGAACCGCCGTGGCCGGAACCGCCGGGGCCGGAACCGCCGGGAAATTCTGCCATACTCCCGAAAAGCTGGCCTGTAAACCGGCGGTTGGGAAAAAATGCTGGACATGGCAGCAAGGGGTACTTTACTACTGGCTCATTGCTTTTCCTGTAACTGGATCTGACATGGGCAGCGCATGCGTTTTCGGATCGACCATCTGTTCCTGATGCTTTTCGTCCTTTCGGGCCTCGTTGCCCCCGGGGAAAAGGGCTTTGCCGCAACCCCCGGGGAACGGCGGCATTTTGTCTTTTTGCGGGGGAGCCCCCAGGAGCTGGACGTTTACAAGATCCGCGGGCGCGCCCCAGGCCCCACCGTCATGATTATCGGTGGCATCCAGGGCGATGAGCCGGGCGGTTTTCTTTCCGCTGACCTCTATGCGGATCTGGCCCTGAAACGGGGAAATCTCATTGTGGTTCCCCGGGCCAACTTCCGATCCGTTATTCAGTTTCAGCGCGCCCCCGCCGGGGACATGAACCGCAAGTTCGCCGAACAGCGCGCGGGCGATCCGGAAAACGCCGTGGTGAACATTCTCAAGGAGTTGATGGCGGAAAGCGATGTCCTGCTGAACCTTCATGACGGATCGGGCTTTTATCGTCCCCGCTGGGAAAGCGATCTGGCCAACCCGAAACGCTACGGGCAATGCGTCATTGTCGATTCCGACATTTACACCCACCAGCCCAGCGGACGGCGCATTGATTTGGAGGGCTATGCCGCGGAAGCGGTCAGGCGCGTCAACCGGGAAATTGACGATCCGCTGCACAAGTTTCACGTCTTCAATATGTACACGGTGCGGGACGACACCAGATACATGGAGCAGCGCGGGTCCGCCACCTATTATGCCTTGACCCGCCTCGGCATTCCGGCCTTCGGGATCGAGACGTCCAAAAATTTGCCGACTCTGGAGCTGAAAGTCCGGCAGCATAATCTTGCCGTGAATGCCTTCCTGGATCTTTTCGGGGTGGAGGTGGAGTACCCCCGTATTGTTCTGGACAAGCCGGTTCTGGGCTATGTGGTGATTGCCGTCAACGCCGCCTTGACCCTGGCCGTCGCTGACGGCCAGACCCTTTTGCTGACGCCGGGGGACTCCATTGAAGTGCTGGATGTGGGGGCCAATTACGACCGGGGTTTGTCCGTGGAGATCCTGGGGACTGGCGGCCTGAACGACATCCTCCGGCCCGTGACCCCGACCGGTCCCACGGATATTGTGGTCCGCAAGGACAATGTCATTTTTGGCCGCGTCCATGTGGACTTTCTGCCCGAAGACAGCGGGGGCGCCCCTTTGTTGGCCGGCGGCGGCAAGGTCCGCTCCCCGAGGATCACCCATGTAGTCCCTCCGGGCGTCCTGACGGTTGCGGAAACAGTCTCCCCGGACGGGCCGGCCGGGAGAGGCGGGCCTTCTTCGGTTCAACCCGGGAGGGAAAACCCTCTGCCCGCAAAAGAAAAAAGCGCTTCCCTGCCCGACCGGCGCGCGGCGGCGGAGGAAATCCCCGTTGGCGGAACCGGAGGCGTCAGGGCTTTTCTTCTGGAGGTGGACGGCCGTCCGTTGCGTCTGCTTCCCGGAGAACAGGCGCCGGTTCCCCTGGGGGCGCGGGTGCGCCTGGTGGATGTGCAGGGCGATGGCGCGCCGTTGCCCGCCGGAGTGGTCATGAACCTGCGGGGCTTCGTGTCTTCGGGGAATGCGGCCCGCAACACCGGGGAAGACCGGGGCGCCACGGCGGATACGGCGAAAGACATGCGGCCCGCCTTTTCCGAGGGCGGCAGGGGCGAGGTGTATGCCGTTAACGCCGAGCAGGGCAAGACGATTCTGGCTTCCTGCTCACTGAAACTCGTGCGGCCTGTCCTGGAGTCGGTCACGGTGCGGGTGAAGGGGCAAACCAGAGTCCTGCGCCGTGGCAGCCGCACCCATATCGCCGCCGGCGCCGGGGTTGAGGTTTTGTCCGCTAGCCTCGCCGGCGGCCTGTCCCTGCAGGCCCCCCGGTTCACTCTGGGCGGCAGACCTTTTCCCGCAGACCTCCCCCAGACGGTAACCATGCGGAGCATTGCCCTCAATCTGGCCGTTTTTGAAGGGAATGTCCTGACCGGCAAGGTAACCTGGGTTCCCTGGTAGTGTCGATTGGAACGCGCTTCCGCAAGCAAAAGATTCACGGCGACTTTCAGTTCCCATAGGTGAAAACTCCCAGAAAGCTTTACAAAAAATTTGCCTGTCGCGCCCTAACCGGGTAGACTTCCGCTGTGTGGCTGGCGCAAGGCTTTTCCGCGTTACCGGGAACAGACAGGTTCGTTTCAGGCGGGCGGCATGAAAAGGCAAGTGTCAAGGATATCCCGTTTCCGGGCGGAAATGGATAAACGGACCGCAACTGTTGGTTCCGGCCTGATTCTTGCACACACACACACACACACACACACACACACACACACACATTAACTCCGTTAACGCGCTTTCCGTCAGGAACGGCGCGGTTTCACCATTTTTTCCGGCCCTGTTTCCTTTGGGAGACAGGGCCGTTTTCGCGTTCACAACGTCGTTTGACACGCCGCGAACCGGAAAGGCATGTCCCTTTTCCCGTTCGCGGCGTTTTTCTTGACCCGCCGCCCACAGAACCGGAGGACCGATGAAGACTGCGTCCGCATATCCCGGAAAAGACTTGCGGGCACACGCAGCCTTTTTTTCGCGCGGGGGCTGTGCCGCCTGCTTCCTGATTCTGGCTCTGTGCCTGCCCGGGCCTGCCGCGTTCGCGCCTGCGCCGGCCAGCGCCGCCGGCCACAAGCCTGTTCCGCGGCTTCTGAGCAGCCCGGAACTGGCGGCCGACATTGAGAAAACGCTGGAAGCGGAGAAGCGGGGGGCGCGGGGGACCCGCTTTCCTGCCGGGGATGTCCGGAGGGCCAGCGCCGCCGGCCACAAACCTGTTCCGCGGCTTCAAAGCAGCCCTGAACTGGCGGCCGACATTGAGAAAACGCTGGAAGAGGAGAAGCGGGGGGCGCGGGGGATCCGCTTCCCTGCCGGGGGTGTCCGGAGGGGCAGCGCCCCTTCGGCCGCTTCCCCCCGACCCCTGTCGCCCCTCCTGCTGGAACAGGCGGCGTCCTTTCTTGGTGTTCCGGTTCCCGTCCGGCCGGGCATGGACGAGGGGTTGGGCTTCCATCAGGACGGCACGGTACGCAAGGCGGGAGGCAGCGCCTCTTCCGGCCCTTCGGAGAACGGCCAACGCGCCGGCGCCTACATGCGTTCCGGCCTGGACGGCTACGGCCTGGGCAATGGTCTGTATGGCGCGGGATATGGCCCCGGCTACGATCCTTTGACCGGGCGACATGATCCCACGCGCGGCGGACGCCGGACAAGCGACCAGACCCGCGATTTCAGCGACTTTGACCCTCTGCGCATGGCGCAGGATCGCGCCCTGTCCTGGAGCATGGGCTTTCTCAACTCTTCCGCCGAATCCCTGTTGTCCGGCATAACGGACAACGGCCGCGCCCGCTTGAATTTCACCATTGACTGGGATGGACATTTTCAGGGCGAGGGGGACGTGCTCCTGCCGTTCTATGATTCGCGACACACGACGATCTTCATGCAGATCGGGGCGCGGAGCAT
>JAISNZ010000114.1 GCA_031275955.1 Desulfovibrio sp.
AAGACTGTGCAGGAGAGTCCGGCCGCCCTCTTCCGGGGCCGTTCTTGAGCCGATCACATCGCCGCGCAGACCCTCGGCCCGGAAAATGACGTCCAGGCCCGCCAAACCCGTTCCCCTGCCGAAGACGTCAGCCGCCTCCAGAAGAAAATCCAGATAGCGGTTGTTGTTGACATGCCGGTTTTGATCAATGTCGGCCATGCGCACGGGAAAGACCGGCCCATCCCGCCCCTCCCGCAGGACCGGAATGCGGATGTCGCCATCCTCCAGGGCGCGGCGCGGATTTTCCGGACGCAGGGCGCAGACGCTGTCCGGAATGCGCTCCAGCCGGCGCGAGGCCAAACCCACTACCGCCCACTGGGAAACAGCCCGGGCCAGAACCCGATCCTCCCCGTCCAGAAGACAAAAATCCCGGCGAAACCGCTGATGTTCCCGCTCCACCGGCCAGGTTTCCACCCGAACCCGCCGTCCTCCCCGGGGCAGACAATCCAGGCGCAGACGCATCCTGACCAGGACCCAGGTGCGGCCTTCGGCCATAAGCCGCTCCAGCCCCACCCCCAGAGCGTCCGCATGCAGCCAGGCGCTCTCCTCCAGATAGGCGCAGAGCGTCTGGAGGCGCAGGCGGTGATCCGGCCCCAGATCATAGGAACGGACGACGAATTCCTCCGTATGGACATACCCGGCCATGCGTTTCTCCCGCGAACGAATTTTTCCCGTTCGTGAACCGCTCTATAACATATTCAAAGGATCCAGGTCCAGGGAGACGCGCAGGCGGGTGCGGCGGGCCGCCTTGAGCGCCGCGGCGTAGAGGGCGCGCAGGCCGTTCCAGTCCTGTCCCTTGAGCAGGCAGTGAAAACGCCGGCGCCCCCTGAGCAGGGGCAGGGGGGCAGGGGCAGGACCCAGAAGGGTAATCCCCAGGCCGCGGGCCTGGGGACGCAGGGCCGCGCCCAAGGCGGCGAGCTTTTCGGCTTCTTCGGGCCGATCCAGAGGAAAACTGAAGCGCAGAAGGGCCAGACGGACGAAGGGGGGGTAGCCCCGCCGTTCCCGCAGGGCCAGCTCGCGCCGGAAGAAGCCTTCATAATCGGCCGAACGGACAAACTGCCAGCAATAATGGGACGGGTCGCGGGTCTGGACGAGCACGATCCCCGGCCGTTCTCCCCGGCCCGAACGCCCAGCGCTTTGCAGCAGGAGCTGGAAGGTTCTCTCCGCGGCCCGATAGTCCGGCAGGTTCAGGCCAAGATCGGCATCGACGACAATGGCCAGCGTGACGTCGGGGAAGTGGTGCCCCTTGGAGAGCATCTGGGTGCCCACGAGCACGGAGGCCTCCTTGCGGGCAAAGGCGGCCAGAATCTCTTCCATGCGTCCGGGCCGGCGGGTGCTGTCCCTGTCCAGGCGCAGGACGCCTGTCCCCGGAGGCAGGAGAGCCGCCAGATCCTCCTCCAGTTTTTCCGTGCCCTGGCCCAGGGGGAGAAAGCGCAGGCCCTTGCAGCCGGCGCAGGGCGAGGGAAAGGGCGTGGAATAGCCGCAATAATGGCACAGCAGGCGCTCCCGGCCCTTATGGTAGGCCAGGGCGATGTCGCAGTGGGGACATCTGGCCGTGGCTCCGCAGGAGAGGCAGTACATGAGCGGGGCATAGCCGCGCCGGTTCAGGAGGATAACGGCCTGATCGCCCTGCCCCACCGTCCGGGAAAGAGCGGCGGCGCTCTCCGGAACGAGGAGTCCGCCCGGGGCCTTGGGCAGGGCAAGGAAGGTCACCTCGGGCAAGGCGGCGCCGCCCACCCGCTCGGTCAGGCTATGCAGGGGGATTTTCCCTTCCCGGGCGGCGTAAAAGGTCTTGACGTCCGGGGTGGCGGACCCCAGGAGGAGCAGGGCGTTTTCCTGTCTGGCCCGGTACCAGGCCACTTCCTTGGCCTGATAGGGAAATCCCTCGTCCTGCTTGAAGGAGGCGTCGTGCTCCTCATCCAGAACGCACAACCCGATGTTGCCCAGAGGCAGAAAGAGGGCGGAACGGGTGCCCACCACCAGAACCGGCTCCCGCGTCCGGGCCAGGGAGCGGAAAATCCGCTCCCTGGCGGCGGCTCCAAGGTAGCCGTGAAAGAGATGGCAGGGAATCCCGGGCAGGGTGGCGGCCGCGTCATTCCGGAGTTTCAGGGCCAGGGCCACCTCCGGGGCCAGGAGCATGACGGAACGCCCCATGGCCAGGGCCTCGCGGGCCAATTCCAGATAGACGGCCGTCTTGCCGCTGCCGGTGATGCCGAAAAGAAGCCGGGTTTCCGCCCGCCCGGCCAGAAGGGCGTCCCGCAGGGCGACAAAAACCTCGCGCTGATGGGGGGTGAGGGTAAGGAGGCTTCCCGGCTGTATGGGTACGGGGGAATCCGCCGCCCCGGCCTCCTCCGGGAGGCCATCTCCCCCGGAGGGCAGAATTTCCACCAGACCGCGTTCCGCCAGGGTGGCCAGGACAGAGGCGGCCCCTGCGCCCAGGGCCTCGAGAATCTGCCGCCGGCTGGCGGTTCCGCGGGCGTGCAGATACTCCAGAAGGGCAAGCTGCGCCCTGGCCGCGGGGCGGACCCGCCAGGGCGGGTCCGCCCGGAGGAGACCGAGATCGGCGTCCAGGGGACTCCGCCCGGCCAGACTGACCTCGGCCCGGCCGGCGCTCCAGAGTCCGGCCAGCGCCGAGCGTTCCTCCCCGGACGCGGCGGCCAGGGAACGGAGGGGAAGAAGACGCGGCCTGCCGGGACCGAAAAACCGGACCCGGAGACCGGCGGCGCGCAACCCAGCCGGCAGGAGATGGGCCAATATCCTGCCGGGCGCGATTCCCTGCCGCCGGGCCAGCTGCAGGACAAGATCGAGATAGGAGGCGGAGAGCAGCGGCTCCCGCTCCAGAGGCCAGAGGAGATCCTTCAGAACAGGCCGCTCCGCCTCTTCCCCCTCCCGGGCCGGACAATCCGCGAATTCTCCGGCCGGACCAGCAAAACCCAGGATGACGCCCAGGCGCACGCTCCTGCCGAGAGGCACGGCCACCCGCTGCCCCGCAACCCAGATCCCCTCCGGAAAACAGGAGGGCATCCGGTAGGTCAGGGAAGAAAAGGGCGGCGAGAGCAGGCCGACAAGGGCGGTCCCCCCCTCGCCGGACATTCCCCGCGCCGGCGCGCCCACCCCTTCCTTCCCGCCGCTTCCTTCCATATCCCCGCGGTCCATTCCCTTTCCAAGGCGGCGCTGCTGAACCGGGGCTCCGCCCCGGACCCCGCCGGGGGGCATGATGCCCCCCGGACCCCCTCATTTCG
>JAISNZ010000212.1 GCA_031275955.1 Desulfovibrio sp.
GAAGCCGAAGGAATTGCAGAGAACATATTCGGCCTGTATTTTTTGCGACCCCCCGCCCATGTAGCGGAGGTCACACTCCGGGTCGGGCGTTTCATAGTTGGCGGTTCCGGGAATGACGCCCTCGTGCAGGGTCATGACGGAAAAGACGCTCTCCATGCCTCCGGCTCCGCCCAGCAGATGCCCGGTCTGGGATTTGTTGGCCGTGATGGGGATTTCATAGGCCCGCTGGCCGAAGATCGACTTGATGGCCCTGGTTTCGCACAGATCGTTCAACTGGGTGGATGTGCCGTGGGCGTTGATGTGATCCACCTCGTCGGGAGGCACCCCGGCATCGGCCAGAGCCCTGCGGATGGCCCTGGCCATGCCCTCGCCGGATTCTTCCGGAGCGGTGATGTGAAAGGCGTCATCCGAGGCCCCGAACCCGAGGATCTCCGCATAGATCCTGGCCCCGCGTTCCTGAGCCGACTCCAGGGACTCAAGAAAGAGCATTCCTCCGCCCTCGCCCATGACAAAGCCGTTGCGGTTCTTGTCAAAGGGGCGTGAAGCCTTTTCCGGGCAATCGTTTCTGGTGGACAGGGCCTTGAGGGCGGTGAAGCCGGAGATGCCCATGGGGGTGATGGTGGCTTCCGCGCCGCCGGTTATGGCCCAGTGGCAGCGGCCCAGCAGAATTTCCGTAAAGGCGTAGCCGATGGCGTGCAGCCCCGAGGCGCAGGCGCTGGTCACCACCAGGTTCGGTCCCTTGGCCTTGGTCAGAATGGCCAGCTGTCCCGGCGCCATATTGGCGATGAGCATGGGGATCATGAAGGGGGAAATCTTGTTTGGCCCCATGGTCATCAGCCTGGTATGAAAATCCTCGATGGTCCGCAGTCCGCCCAGGCCCACGCCCAGCAGGATGGCGACGTTTTCGGCGTTTTCCTCGGTGATGACGAAACCGGAATCCTCAAGGAGCATCAGGCCGCAGGCCACGGCGATCTGCACAAAGCGGTCCATGCGGCGGGCCTGTTTCTGGGGGATGCCATAGGCTTCGGGATCAAAATTCTTCACTTCGCCCGCGATGCGGGACTCGAAGGCGGCGGCGTCAAAATGGGTGATGGGGGCGATGCCGGATTTTCCCCTGAGCAAATTTTCCCAGGATTCCGCCAGGTTGCCGCCAAGAGGGGTCAGAGCGGAAAGACCGGTGATGACCACGCGTTTTCTTTGCATAGCTGTTTTCCTCAGGAACAGGCCGCGGGGCGCTGATGGAGGCGGGAAGAACGGGGACGGCGGAAAGGGATCCCGCCGTCCTGAAAAGAGTCCCGGTTTTGTCGTCTATCTTTTATGTCGCTCGACATAGGCGACGGCATCTTTCACTTTCAGGATCTTTTGCGCTTCCTCATCCTCGATGACCAGGGAGAATTCCTCTTCCATGGCCATGATCAGTTCTGTCAGGTCAAGGGAATCGGCGCCGAGATCCTCGACAAAGGACGCTTCCGGCTTCACTTCTTCCGCCGAAACGCCAAGTTGGTCCATGATGATTTTTTGTACCTTCGCTTCAACTGACATGTGTCCTCCGGCTTTTGTTTGTGAAAAAAAAGGGCGTTTTACTGAAAATTCTTCCGCCCCGCCTGTGGCGGACAGGTGTCAACAGTACATGCCGCCGTCAACAGTCAGAACCTGTCCCGTGATGTATGCGGCGGCGTCGGAAGCTAGAAAAGCCGCCGCTTCGGCTACGTCTTGCGGGGTTCCATAGCGTCTGAGCGGGATGAGGTTGAGGTATTCCGCCTGGATCCGGTCGGAAAGGCCGGAGGTCATATCTGTCCGGATAAAGCCCGGCGCCACCGCGTTGACGGTGATATTCCGCGCGGCCAGCTCCTTGGCCGCGGCCTTGGTCAGACCGATGATCCCGGCCTTGGCGGCTGAATAGTTGGCCTGCCCCGCCGCGCCGGTTTCTCCCGAAACCGAAGCGATATTCACGATCCGGCCGAAACGCTGCCGGGTCATAATCTTCGCCGCTTCCCGGGTACAGGCGAAAGCGCCTTTCAGGTTGGTGTCCAGAACAGCGTCAAAATCCTCGTCCTTCATCCGCAACAGGAGGCCGTCCCGGGTAATGCCCGCGTTGTTCACCAGGACGGCGAGCCGCGCCTTGTCTTTGATCCGGGTGCGAAAAAATTCGGCGACAGCGGCGGTATCGCTCACATCAAGCGAAAATGCCGCGGCCTGGCCGCCCTTTTCCCGGATTGCCTCCACCACGGCCTCGGCGGAGGCGGGTTTGCTCACATAGGTAAGGTAGAGGGAAAAGCCCCGTTCCGCCAGCGTCTCGGCAATGGCCCGGCCGATGCCGCGCGATCCGCCGGTGACGACGGCAACGGAAGTCAGTTCATCCATGAGGATTCCTTGGAAGATAGCAGGGTTGCGCTTTCGCGGCCGCCGTGGACATTTCCTTGCGGGACCGCTCCCGGAGGGCGCGGCGTATTCCGCCCGTCCCGGCAGCCCCATTGATCAAAACTTCCTTTATGGTCTGAAACCTCTCCCTTCAGGGAGATTGCCGTTTGACGCCCGGCTATGCCGGGCGTATCCCCGGCAACCCCTCCCTTCAGGGGGGCAATCCGCCTGGCTCCTGTCCGTCGGGCGGAGTCATCCGGCGGATGGAGCCGGATGAGGATTGAAACATAGCCCAAAAGGAGGCGGGTTTCAATGCCTGACCCCTTCTTCAGCGCGCCCCTCAAAATTGCAGCAAGCTGGCTCCCCAGGTCAATCCTCCGCCAAAAGAGGTCAGCAGCACCCGCATGCCGGGAACAAGAATTCCGTTCCGGACGGCCTCGTCCATGGCCAGGGGAATGGAGGCGGCGGAGGTGTTCCCGTATTTTTGAACATTGATGAAGCATTTTTCCGCCGGAATGCCCAGGCGGACGCCCACGGCCTCAATAATGCGCAGATTGGCCTGATGGGGAATGAACAGGTCCACGTCCTTCGGGGCGAAACCGTTGCGCGCGAGCAGTTCCAGGCAGGAGGAGGTCATGTTGCGCACGGCGTGCTTGTAGACGAGACCGCCGTCCATGCGGATGAAATATTCGGGGCCGACGGTATCCCCAAGGGCATAGGGGGTTGCGGAAAAGCCGCCGCTGATGAGCAGAAGCCCCCCCTTGTCCCCGTCCGTGCCCAGGAGAATGTCCACAATGCGGGCCGAAGGGGAAGCCGGCGTCGCGGCGGGGGTCTGCGGCCCGGTGACCAGGACGGCGCCCGCGCCGTCGCCGAAGAGGACCGCCGTGGCGTAGTCCTCCCGGTTGCAGCGATGGGAAAGGCTTTCCGAGGCGACAAGCAGGATGCAGGCGCTGGGGGTCAGGGCGATGAGGGCGCGGGCTATCTCAAGGCCGTTCAGAAAGCCCGTGCAGGCGGCGTTCAGGTCCAGGGCCATGCGTCCCTTGAGGTGGAGTTTGGCCGCAAGGGTGCAGGCGGCGGAAGGACAGGCGGCGTCCGGGGTACAGGTGGCGTAGAGGATATGGGTGACGTCGTCCGGCGCGCGTCCGGCCTTGCGCAGGGCGGCCAGGGAGGCGGCCAGGGCCATGTCCGTGCCTGTTTCTCCCCCGGCGATGAGGTGTCTGGCCTCTATGCCCGTGCGGGAAACAATCCAGTCGTCGCTGATGGGCGTGTGGGCCACAAAATCGGCGTTGGGCACGATCTTTTCAGGGACATAGGAACCGAAGCCGCAGAGATGGGAAGGGTTGGTCATGGGGCGTCAGGGGTAAGGGTTCGGGAAGAAGCGCTACTTGATGGCCTTGCTGTAGCGGGTCAGTTCCTCACTGGCGGCGATGTTGGCGATGAGCCGTTCATTGGTGCGCGTGGCGACAAAGGTGGCTGCCATGCGCACGGCGCTGGCAATGGCCTTGGAGTTGGATTTGCCGTGGCAGACAATGATGATGCCCTGCAAGCCCAGAAGGGGCGCTCCCCCGTATTCGGCGTAATCCACGACCTTGGCGAAGCGTCTGAAGGCCCCTCTGGCCAGAAAGGTCCCCACCTTGGCGGCCAGGGAAGTGCTCAGAAGCTCCCGTTTGAGGATGCGGGTCAGGGACGTGGAGAGGCCCTCGGAGAGCTTGAGCACCACGTTGCCCACAAAGCCGTCGCAGATGATGATGTCCACATCGCCGGAGAAAAGGTCGCGCCCTTCCACATTCCCGATGAAGTTGAGATTGCCGGCCATTTTGAAGATGTCATAGGCCTCTTTGACCTGGGAATTGCCTTTGCCTTCCTCTTCGCCGATGGAGAGAAGGCCGATGGAGGGGGCGGGGCGGTTCAGGATATTCTTGGCGTAAGCATCGGCCATGAGGCCGAACTGGAAAAGATGGTGAGGCCGGCAGTCCACGTTGGCGCCGACATCGGCGAAGAGGGCCGGAGCCTTTTCCGTGGGCATGATCGTGGCCAGGGCCGGACGTTCCACGCCGGGAATGCGGCCCAGAATGAACATGCCGCAGGCCAGGCTGGCCCCGGAATGTCCGGGGCTGACCACGCCGTGGGCCTTGCCTTCCGCCACCAGGCGGCAGGCCGCCTGGATGGGGGAGTTCTTTTTGCGGCGCAGGATCTCGGAGGGTTTCTCCCCCATGGAGATGGTCTCCGGCGCGTGGACAACCTCCAGGGAAACGCCCTGGCCCTGGTGCCGGGTCAGTTCCTGGCTCAGGACGGTTTCGTCCCCGACCAGAAGGAGGGCGGCGCCGCTTGCCGCCGCGCCGCGCAGGGCGCCGGGGACGACAACGGATGGGCCGAAGTCGCCGCCCATGGCGTCAACGGCGATGACCGGCCGCTGCGGAGAAAGGGGCTGCGGGGCGTCCACCGGGAATCAGGCTTTGGCGCTTTCGTTCTTTTGGTACTTG
>JAISNZ010000227.1 GCA_031275955.1 Desulfovibrio sp.
ATATCCCCCGTCCAGAAACACCGCCCCCAGAACCGCCTCAAAGGCGTCGCTGAGCAGGGAATCCCTGTCCCTTCCCCCCTGGCTTTCCTCCCCCTTGCCAAGAATCAGGGCCTGCGGCAAGCCCAGGGAGCGGGCAAGTCCGGCCAGGGTTTCCTGCTTGACCAGCCGGGAGCGCATGGCCGTCAACTGCCCTTCCCGGGTTTCCGGAAAACGGCGGTACAGTTCGTCGGAAATACAGAGTTCCAATACCGCGTCGCCCAAAAATTCCAGGCGCTCGTTGTGTTCCGCGCCGGTCTGCCGCTCGTTGGCATAGGAACTGTGGGTCAAAGCCGTCCGCAGCAGCCTGACCTCCCTGAAGGAATAGGGAATCCCGATCCGTACCGGCAGGTCGCAATCCGCAGACATCTCCCTCCCCTGCTCCGGCGGCGTGTTGTGGCCGGGATCGTCGTGGCCCTGGTTATGCGTAACGTATAAACAGGACTGCCCCTGAAGGACCGCCATCCGTCAGAGGCAATAAACTCGCACAAAACGCGGGGGACTTGCCAGGGCCGGGGTCGCTCCGGCCACCCGGCCTACTTGGCCCACTTGACAACAGCCTATATATTCCCCCGCTCCGTGTCAAGCTGTCGCGAGCATGTGTGTCGCGAGCATGTGTCGCGACAAAAGAAGACGATGAGGGCCGTCACCGGGATAATGATCCGCACAAAGGGTCATCTCTGAAAAAGACCGGGAATTACCCGCGGAAAAAGCGCCGGAGGATCAGGCTCAGGCAGAACCAGGCGCAGGCGATGAGGATAATGGTCGCCCCGCTGGCCGTGCCCGGCCAGTCGCGGGTGGAGAGCAGAAGCCCGCCCACGGCGGAACTGGCCCCCGCCAGGGCGGCCCACCAGAACATGCCCCCGGCGGAGCGGGCCAGGTTGCGGGCCGTGGCGGCCGGAACGATGAGCAGGGCCGTCACCAGCAGCACCCCCACGGCCTGCACCGAAAACATGACCACCAGGGACAGCAGGGCGGCGAAGACATACTGGCAAAGGGCCGTGCGCACGCCGTGGGCCTTGGCCACCCGGGAGTCCAGTCCCAGGAGGATCATGCTGTTGAAGGCCAGGATCTGAAACAGAAGCAGGGCCAGGCCGAGGAGCAGCAACCAGGCGATGTCCGCCTGGCTGACGGTCAGGATGTCGCCGTACAAAAACTGCCGCACATCGCGCGCGGCCGTGCCCTCCCGGCTGATCACGGCCAGGCCGAAGGCCACCGCCCCGGAAAAGAAGACCCCGATCACCGTGTCCGGCGGCAGGAGGCTGCCGCGCTGCACGGCGACGATCCCCAATCCCACCAGCAGCCCGAAGAGGGGCATGGCCAGGCTCGGATGCACCCCCAGGATCAGGCCCAGGGCCACCCCGGCAAAGGCGGAATGGCTGATGGCGTCGGAAAAAAAGGACATGCGGGCATTGACCACATGCACCCCGAGGGTCGCCGCCATGGGGGCGAGCAGGAGCAGGGCGAAGAAGGCCCGTTGCATGAAGGCCGCCTGCATGCACTCCAGGGGCAGCGCCCCCAGCCAGGCGTAGACGGGGGAGAGATCCGGCGGCATCAGGCGCATGTCCGCCTTTCCAGGGGCAGGGAGAGCAGGCCCTGATGGATGCCGAACAAACCGGTCAGCACCTCAGGGGTGAAGACCTGTTCCGGGGGACCCGCGGCCAGGAGGACGCGCTTGAGACAGAGGACATGGGTGGCGTGATGCGCCGCCAGGCCGAGGTCGTGGCTGACCATGATCTGGGTGAAGGCGTGGCGGCGGCGCAAGTCCTCCAGAAGGGCGCAGAGCAGGAGATCCCCCTGGGGGTCCATCCCGGCGGAGGGTTCGTCCAGAAGGAGCAGGTCAGGCTCCCGTTGCAGGGCCAGGGCCAGAAAGACCCTCTGCATCTCTCCGCCGGAAAGGGCCCCCAGCCGGCGCGCGGCCAGATGCTCCGCCCGGACCGTCTCAAGAAAACGCAGGGCCCGGACGCGGGCGCCGGCCCGCGGACCCAGCCAGAGGGGGCTGCGCTGCAGGCCCATACTCAGAAACTCCAGCACGGTCAGGGGCAGGCCCTGGTCCGCCCGGGCGTTCTGGGGCACATAGCCGATGCGGGGGCGGCCCCCGTTTTTTCCGGGCGCGAAGGCAATCTCGCCGCTGTAGCGCATGTCCCCGAGCAAAGCCATGAGCAGCGTGGTCTTTCCGGCCCCGTTCGGCCCGATGAGCATGGTGCAACTATGGCCAGGAATGACGGCCCGGATGTCCTCCAGAACCTGGAGACTGCCGCGGCGCACGGAAAGGCCGCGCAGGACGACCGCGTCAGGGGTTTCCAAGGGCGCTTTCCAGGGCTTGCAGGTTATGGCGCATCACCTGGGAAAAATACTCCAGGGGCGCGTCCTCCGGGCCCGCGGCCACAGGGTCCAGAAGCACCAGGGGGACGCCGCCCTCCTCGGCCAGCATCCTGCCCGCCCTGTCCGGGGTTTGCGGCTCCAGGACGACGGCCGCGACGCCCCGCAGCTGCCCGCGCAGGGACAAGAGCCTTGCCGCCGACGGCTCCTGCCCCTCATGGATCTGGATTGCCCCGGCCACCGTCAGCCCGGCGTCAGCGGCCAGGTAATCGAAAACGTCGTGTTGCACCAGGATGCTCGGGTGCCCCAGCCTGTTCCCCAGGGCGGCGAACTGCCGGGCCAGCTCGCGCATTTCCCGCGCGTAGGCCCCGGCGTTGCGGGCATAGAGCTGCGCATGGCCGGGGTCCTGCTCGGCCAGGGCCGCCCCCATCCTTTCCGCCAGCAGGGCCGACAGGGATGGGGAGGCGAAAAAATGGGGGTTGGCGCGGGCATGGCCGCGCAGCGCGGCGGCGGCCTCCAGGATGCGCGGGGACTTTTCCCCCGCCGCCGGGTCGTTGCGCGCCATCCGGGGAATATAGGCGTCCAGCCCGCCCCCGTTGAGGATCAGAATATCCGCGCCCGCAAGCCGGAGCAGGTCCCGGGGGCTCAGGGCGTAGTTGTGGGGGCAGCCCGCCCCGGCCGGGATCAGGAGATCCACCCGCAGGTCCGGCACATCGCGGACCACGTTCCGGGCCACCAGCCAGAGGGGGAAGGTCGCCGCCAGAATCCGCGTTTCCGCCGCCGCAAGGGGGGGAGGGGCGGCGAAAAGGAAAAAAAGGAGAAGCAAAACGATCAGCCGGGGGCGCAACATGGGCAGATTCCTTGCACTTCCACGCTGCCTCCGGCCAGGGAAAAACCCAGCTCGTTCAGCCTGCGGAGCATGGAATGGTACAGTTCGGGGTCGTCAATTTCCTCGGTTCTCCGGCAGACGGAACAAACCAGCAGGAAGAGACGCCGCCCTGCATGTTCCCCGGTGCAGGCCACATAGGCGTTGAGGGCGTTGACCCGGTGGACAAGTCCCTGCTCCAGCAGGAAGCCCAGGGTCCGGTAGGCTGTCGCCGGGGGAATGGGCCTGCCGGAATCGCGCATGGCTTCCAGAAGATCATAGGCCTTTACCGGCCCGCCGCGTTCCAGAAGGATCTCCAGAACCTCGCGCCGCAGGCGGGTCAGCCGCAACCCCCGTTCCGCGCACCGCCGTTCCGCCGCCAGGATCAGGGCCGCCCGCTTCGGCGCCGTCCCCTCGTTCCCCCCCACGGGATCTACTCGAGGGGGTCTGTATAGGGTTCAACCCGGTCGGGGACCAGGGCATAGCCCACGCCGCCCATGTCCGTATCCCGTCTGTGGATGACGATTTTCCCATACACCCACACGGGTTCCATGGCCTGAACTTCCATAAGGGGCGTCTCCATCGTGATATGGATGATCTGGTTGGCCGGAGGAGGCGGCACATGAATACAGGCCCCGAAGTACGGCACCAGCAGAAATTCCTTCAGCCCGCCCTCCCCCTCGAAATCCAGGGGGGCTACAAAGCCCGGGATCCTGATCAGGGTTTCGCCGATTTCCGGGTTGACAGGGGCATCATCCCACATCTTCCGGAATTTTTCAAAGGCCAGCTGAACCCTCGGATCGTCGTCCTCCATCTCGTCCAGGTTCATCCCGGCAAAGGCGTCCGCGGGATTCCAGGAAGACGGGATCAAATCGTCCCACTCTATCTCTTTATACCCGCCCTGGGCAAGGGCGTTTTCCGGCGAATTTTCCAGCCGGTCCCCGACGGCGTAGCGGCCGGAACCCTCCGCCGCGCCCGCGGCGGGAGGCTCCGCGCTCCAGAAGGCCAGGAGCAGGACAAGGAAAGAGAGGCCCTTCATGTGGAGACGGTCAGGCCGTCGGCCAGACTGAGGCGGTAGGCCCGAAAGGCCGGGATAAGGCCGGCCAGGAAACCGGCCAGGAGAATGCCGCCCAGGATCGCCCATTCCCTGGCCACAGGGGGGGAAAGATAGAGGGCAATCCCGTACCTGTCCGCCAGGACAGGCCCCAGGCCGGCGATGAGCAGCGCAAGGGCGGCGGTTCCGGCCAGGATGCCGCAGGACATGAGCAGCAGCCCCTCGCAGGCGAGGAGGAGGACAATGTCCAAGGGCCCCGCTCCCGCGGAGCGGAGAATGGCCAGCTCGCGCCGCCTTTCCCCCAGGCCGGCGAGAATGGCGGCGGCCAGACCCATCAGGCCGGTGACCGTCACCAGCAGGGAAACGAGAAGAAGAACCCGCTCTCCCGCGCCGATCATCGTCCAGAGCTGATCCATGGCCACGCCGGGCATGACGCCCATGAGGGCCTCCCCGGGATAGTCATTCACCTGGCGCTGCAGGGCGAAGACCCGGCCGCGGTTTTTCAGGCCGAGAAGCAGGGCGGTGACCCTTTTCGGCTCCAGATTGAATTTGCGCGCCTGATCCGCCCGCACCTGAAAGCCCGGCACAGGCGCGCCGCCCTGCCAGTCAAGATGGATGGCCTCCATGGCCTCAAGGCTGATGTACAGCGACCTGTCCACCGGGGTGCCGGTGGGTCTGAGTACCCCTGTCACCGCAAAGGGCTTGTCCGTATGCTCGGCCAGCTTGCCCGCTCCGCTGCCGTGCGCGAGAGTAAGGACGCTTCCCGGACGGTAGCCCAGGTTTTTCGCCGCCTCGGCCCCCACGACCAGATCATACAGATCCCGGAAAGGCTCTCCCTGGGCGAAGCGGAGGCTTTCCCCCCGGCGGTAGCTGTAGCGCTGAAAAAAGGCCGGGGTGGTGGCCACCACCGGATAGCCCTGGTGGGAATCCCCCAGGGCAAGGGGGATGCTCCAGGCCACCTCGCTCCGCTCCGCGATCCGCCGGGCGCTGTCCCAGCTGATCTCGGAGGTCGCCCCGCCAAGGTGGAAAATCGCATACAGCATGAGCTGCAAGGGGCTTCCGCGCGCTCCCACCACCAGATCCGTCCCGGAAACGGACTGCCGGAAACTTTCCCGCGCCTGTCCGCGCACCCGCTCAATGCCCAGGAGAAGGGCCGTGGAAAGGGCCACGGAAAAAACCACCAAGGCCAGGGTGCCCCTCCTGTTCCAGGCGCTTTGCCCGGAAAGCCGGAGCAGGTAGAAAAACCGCCTCATCCTGTCGCCGCCTCGTTGATTTCCGTAAACTCCAGCCGGACGGGGAAGGCTTCGGCCAGACTCCTGTCGTGGCTGACAAAGAGCAGGCCGGCCCCGGCCTCCCGGCACTCCCGCAGGAGCAGCCGCAGGAATCCCTCGCGCCTGTCCGCGTCCAGCGAAGATGTCGGCTCGTCGGCGATCAGCAGGGAGGGACCGCCCATCAGGGCGCGGGCCGCGGCCACCCGCTGCTGCTGCCCCACCGAAAGGCGCGTGACCTGCCTGTTCCACAAATCCGGGGCGAGATCCAGACGCTCCAGCAACCTGTGCGCGGCCCGCAAGGGGCTTCCCGCCGCCTCTTTCGCCCGCAGCCGGCGCTTCCGGGAAAAATGGCAGGGAATCAGCACGTTTTCCAGAATCGAAAGATAGGGGATCAGGTTGAACTGCTGGAAGATAAACCCGATCTCATCGCCGCGAAAGGCGTCCCGCGCCCATCCGCCAAGGGAATGCAGACAGACCCCGTTGACGGTCACGGAGCCGGACCGGGGCCGCAAAATTCCTCCGATCAGGGCGAGCAAGGTGCTTTTGCCGCTTCCGCTGGGTCCGGAGAGGAAAACCTGCTCGCCGGGGGCCAGACTGAAGGAGGAGATCCTGATGACCGCCCGCTCCTGCCCCGGCCAGGCGAAAACAAGCCGGCTCAGGCGGACCGCGGCCCTGCCTACCATCGGATCAGGGTCTGTTCCGGAGTCAGCTCCGCTGAACCCTGCCCGGCGGGCGTGACCATCTGGACGTCAATGTCCCGCAGGGCGGGCCAGACGGAAAAGAGCGCCACCTCCAGGGAATGCAGATCCGCCGGCCTGGAGCAGCGGAAGGAAAATTCCGCGTCCAGATCGCCGTGCTCCTCCCCTTCTTCCCCATGCTCCGGATGATCTCCGGCCTTGTGGACGGCCTCCTGCGCTGAAGGTTCCCGGATAAAATCCTCCAGGGCTTCCGCTTCCAGTTCCACCTTTTCCAGCCGGCAGCCGGCAGCCCCGCTCAGGCGGAAAAGGTCTTCCGCCTTCCGGAGCCGCGCGATCAGCGCCCGGGCGTCTTCCTTCTGCTGATCCGTTTCCGGGGCGTGCTCAAAGGAAAGAAAATTGGCCAGGGGGCTTTCCAGAGCGATGACCACCGAGTCGCCTTCCACAGCCAGATTCATCCTGGCCGCGCCGTGCTCGTGCGGCCCGTGCGCCCGGGAAGGAAGGGCGGGGGAAAAAAGGACCGCCAGGGCCGCGGCAAAAAAAGCGGGAAGAGTGTTCATGGCTTCTCCTGGATCAAGGTTGGGGAAAGGCCGCCGGAGTGGGGCTCCGCCCCAAACCCAGCCGGGGGAATGTCAGGGCCGGAGCCTCCGGGACGGTGAAAAACGCAATGATATATTATTGCATTTTTGTCAAGGCAAAAAGGTCCCCGCTGCCTCTGAAACCGGGATTACCAGGCAAAGCGCATCTGAGCCCCGAATTCCCGCACAAAGACGGGGTCCGAGGCCAGATCCAGGGTCCGGACGCCGCCGGCCCAGGCCAGGAGGGCCTCCCTGGCCCGGGCCCGGGCCAGAAGGAGGGCGGCCCCGTCCAGAGAGGCATTGCCCACGGCCGTCAGCCGGGCCTGGATCCCCGGGGGGAAAAAACCGAGAGAGGTCCAGGCCTCCCTGTCCGCAAAACGGCCGAGGGATCCCGCCACATAGATCTGGGCCAGGTCCGCGGCCCCAAGGCCCGTTTCGGCCAGCAGGCGGCGCAGGCCCAGGCTGAAGGCGGCCTTGACCTTGAGAATCTCCTCCACATCCCCGGCGGTAAGAAACAACCCGTCGTCCAGAAAGAGCGTGGGCATTCCCGGCCCCTCTCCCCCAAGGCCGCGGGGAGGCATTGCCTCCCCCTGGGGGGAAAGGGACGCCCCCATTCCCCCCCGGCAGAGGATCGGGCTGCGGGCGAGGCTGAAGCGGCCGTCTTCCGTCAGGGCTCCTGCCCGCCGCAAGACGTGCAGCAGGGAGAGATAGCCTGTGCCGGTGATGCCGGCGGCCGGGGAGGCGCGTTCCTCCTGAAAAAAAACAGGACGCAGGCCCCGGGCGCTGAAAGAAAAGCCCGTGACGGCGCCGGGACGGGCCTCGGTGCCGCAGGACAGCCCGATGCCTTCCAGGGCGGGGCCGAGGGCCACGCTGGCAACCAGGCATTCCGCGGGCGAAAGGGCCAGAAGGAATTCTCCGTTGGTGCCCAGGTCCGCCAGGAGGAAAGGCCAGTCCGGGCCGGCCTTTTGCGGGTCCAGGGCCAGGGAGGCGTATCCGGAGCTGATGTCGCCGCCCACGAAGGGGGAGAGAAGGGGCGGCGTCCAGATAGGGGGCAGGGACGGCAGGCGCTCCCAATTCCCCCCAGCGCAGGGCAGGCTGTAGGGGGCGCGGGCCAGGCCGCCGATGTCCCGGCCCAGGGCCAGGGCGGTCATGGCGGGATTGGCGGCCAGACAGAGGGCGCGGACGCGGATCTCCCCGCCGCTCTCCGCCCCCCGGACAAGAGCGATCAGGGCGGACAGGACCAGATCCTGCAGGCGGGCGCGTCCCCGTTCCGAAGCGGCGGCAGCCAGACGGGAAATGACCTCGCTGCCCGCCCCCATTTGCGGATTGATGCGCCCGCCCCGGCAAAGGAGGGAACGATCCGGGGTCTCCAGGCGCCATTCCAGGGTGGTGGTTCCCAGATCCACGGCCAGGAAGGCCGGCCTTGCCCGGAAGGAGGAAGGGGACGGCGCCGGGGCGGAGGGTTCCGGACGGATGCCGGAGGGCAATTCCGCCCTCAGGCCCTCCGCGGGCTGATGGCGGCAGCCCAGCCGCCAGCCGTCCGCGAGTTCCCCCGGGGAAAAAACCCGGCGGTCTTCGGGCAGGGGATCAGGCGGAGGAAGGAGGCGCATCCGGCAACGGCCGCAGCGTCCGATGCCGGAACAGAGGGCCGGTGGCGTGAAAAGGCCGGAGAGATACACCGCCTGAGCCAGGGTTTGGCCGGGCTCGGGAGAAAGGGTCCGGACGCTTTGCGCGTCAGAACCCGCGATACGGACCGCAAAGGAAGGCTCAGCCAAAATCGACCGTATCCAGAATTTCGCGCAGCCTTTGGATCTGCCCCTGCAGGTCCCCCATGGCGGCGGAATCGGGCAGTTGCCGCTCCGCGGCCAGGCTTTCCAGCCGCGCGTTGGTTTCGGCCAGCTCCTCCGCGCCCACCGTGGCGGCAAGCCCTTTGAGGGTATGAATTTCCCGGCGGAGGACTTCAAAATCCCCGGCCGCGTGGGCAGCGGCAATTTTTTGTCCCTGTTCGGGCAGGGAATCGCGCACCTTCTTCAGGGTCTTCAGGTACAGTTTTACGCTGCCCGCCAGGCGTTTGACGGCAGGCTCCACATTCAGGCCCGGGATCAGGGGAAGGGAAGTGGATTGTTGCATATCCGGAGTGCTCTCCTTTGCCGAAGCAGCGTCTGAGGGTTGATCATAGCCGGTCGCTGCCGGCGGCTGTGGCGGTATTCCTGGTTCTGTTTCCTTCGTCTGTCAGCCCTGGTAGGCGTTGTCGTCGATGATCCAGCAGAGGTCGCCGTCCCTGGGACGCACCATCTGGGCGGGGAGCAGGGGGGCGGCCATGAGATTGAGGGCCGTGGACAGGATATGGTGTTTCAGCCTGCCCGAGGCGAGGAAGATACAGCAGCGGGCATTGTTCAGAACAGGCAGGGTCAGGGTCAGGCGGGGCGGCGGCTGGCGGCGGCTGAAGACGTCCATGACCAGACGCTTGCCCTCCCGCAGGGCGGGGTCGTCCGGAAAAAGGGAGGCGGTATGGCCGTCCGTCCCCACGCCCAGAAGCACACAGTCAAAGCGGGGAAATTCCCCGCAAGCGAGGGAAAAATGATCCCTGAGCAGATCTTCATACTCCCGGGCGGCCTTTTCCGGCGCTTCCTCCCCCTTCATCCGGTAATAGCGCGTCGCTTCCACCTTGGCGAGCAGTTCGCGGCGGGCCAGGCCGTAGTTGCTGTCCTGGTTCTCCGGCTTGACGCAACGCTCGTCCACCCAGTAGACCTCGGTTTTGTCCCAGCCGATGGCCTGCGTCCAGGCGGCGCTCGTCAGCAGCCGAAACAGGGGGACAGGGGTTTTCCCGCCCGAAAGGGCAAGGGTAAAGACCCCCTTCCGGGCTATGGCCTCCTGCGCCGTGCGGACCAGGATTCGAGCGGCCTCAAGGGCCATGGCCTCCTCGTCGGGAGCGATATGGAGGGAAAGATGCAGGGACGTCACGGATTCCCCCGGGGGTTGCAAGCTGCCCCGAGACCCGCCGCGCGGGTTTCAGGGCGTGTTTCCTCTTGCGGAGGATAGTCCAGGGCGCGGGAAAAATCCAGATCATTTACGCCGGGATCAGCCCTCCCCTCCGGCCTTGCGCCGTTTTTTTTCCCGCGTAGGATGGGCGCATACCCCGGCCG
>JAISNZ010000246.1 GCA_031275955.1 Desulfovibrio sp.
TATTCCATTGAAATACTTAACGGGGGTGCAGGGGCATCATGCCCCTGCTGGGGGAGGTTGAGGGGGCAAAGCCCCCTCAAAGGGAATAAATCAGTGTTTCCCTAGGCCTGAGATTGTCGCCCGATGGCGGACAAAGCCCCCTCAAATGAAGTCAGGGGAACGGCCTGGGCCAGTTCTTCCTGGAGGCGCCACATTTCGGCCAGCAGGGGTTCGAGGCCCTCCCCCCGCAGGGCGGAAATGAAATGCACCTGCCGTCCCTCGGCCCTGGCCCGGAGGCGCAGGGCGGCCAAGACGTCCGCATCCGCCAGATCCGTCTTGGTGATGACCTCAATCTGCCGCCGCCGGGCCAGTTCCGGATTGAACAGGGCCAGCTCGGCATTGACCAGGGCGAAGCCGGCAAAGGGGTCTTCCGGGGAAAGATCGCTGAAACTCAGGAGATGCACCAGGAAACGGGTTCGTTCCACATGGCGGAGAAAGCGGTGTCCCAGTCCGCAGCCGCTGTGGGCGCCTTCCACCAGGCCGGGGATGTCGGCGATGACCATGCGCCGGGAGGGGTCGTTCTCCTCCAGCAGGACTCCCAGGTTAGGCTCAAGGGTGGTGAAGGGATAGGCGGCAATTTTCGGCCGGGCGGCGGAAATCCTGGAAATGAAGGTGGATTTGCCGGCATTGGGCAGGCCCAGAAGCCCGCAATCCGCTAGGATTTTCAGCTCCAGCCCCAGAGTGCGCTCCTCCCCCGGCTCGCCGGGCTGGGCGAAACGGGGGGCGCGCAACGTGGAGGACTTGAAGTGCTCGTTGCCCTTGCCGCCGCGCCCGCCCCGGACAACGACCGCCATATCCCCTTCCCGGTCCAGATCGCAGAGCAGGACGCCGCGCCTGCCCTTTTCCAGCGCATAGACCTGGGTCCCCACAGGCAGGTCCAGCACCAGATCCTCCCCCTTCCGGCCGCAACACTGCGACCCTTCGCCCGGACGGCCGTTTTCCGCCTCATAGAGACGCTTCAGCCGGAAATCGTAGAGGGAATGGAGCCGGGAAGAGGCCCGGACCAGAACGCTGCCGCCATCGCCGCCGTCGCCGCCGTCCGGCCCTCCCCTGGGGACAAACTTTTCCCGGCGAAAGGAAACGCAGCCCCGGCCGCCCTTGCCGGCCCGCACGGTGATCACGGCTTCATCCACAAAACGCATGGGCTGTCTCCAGAGCAGCGCACCGGAAATCTTTTCGGGAGACGCGCCGGCCTATCCTCCTGAACGGCGGGCAAAGTCCCCCCAAAGAGAATACAGCGGCGTTTCCCCGGGAATCCGGGTAAAAAAAAGCAGAGGCGCCGCGCCTCTGCTTTTGGGAACGCGCGGGGGAAAAATCAGGCCGCGTCCGCGGGGATCACATGCACCCTGGTCAGGACCCGGTTTTTGCGCACATATTTTTCAAACTTCACCCTGCCGTCGCAGGTGGCGAAAATGGTGAAATCGCGGCCAAGCCCCACGCCTCGTCCGGGGTGCACCCTGGTGCCCAACTGGCGGACGATGATGTTGCCGGCCAGGACATGCTGGCCGCCGTACCGTTTGACGCCTCTGCGCTGGCCCCGGCTGTCGCGGCCGTTGCGCGAACTGCCGCCCGCCTTTTTATGCGCCATGGGAAACCTCCTTAAACAAGCTTACGGATACAGGCGGTAAACAGGAAATGGAGGTAATCCTGAGTGCCGTATATTCCTGGCGGTGTCCCTGCGTCCGGCGCGAGTCATTGCGCCGCCACTTCTTGAACACCCGGATCTTTTCGCCGCGTCCGTGTTCCAGAACCTCGGCCGTGACCCTGGCCTGGGAGACATAGGGAGCCCCGATGTCCAGACGATCCCCGCTCAGCAGGAGCACCCTGTCCAGAATCACCTCGGCGCCCACATCAGCGGCAAGGGCCTCGACGCGAAGCCGGCTGCCCTCTTCCACGCGGTACTGTTTCCCGCCTGTTTCGATAATCGCGTACATGGAACCTCCCAAAAGGAAAGCTATTCCTGTATCCCCTGCCGGGAGCGGTGTCAACAGAAAAATAATCCCCGCCTCCGGTGGAATACTTAGCGTTTTCTTAGTGCCGCATGTGTTCGCCGCGTTTGATGCGCAGGAGGGCCATGCCCATCATCCAGATGAAGTAGACGATGATCAGGCCGATGCCGACAATGGCGTCCGGGGAGGACGAGAGATTTTTGACAAAGATGTGCCCCATGGCTGGTTCTCCTGGCGGTTCCTGGTGTCTTCGCCCAACCGGCTCCTCGTCAGGCTCCGGCGGCTTTGTTCCAGCTTACTCCCCAAAGAAGGGAAGCGTCAAGATCGCCGGAGAAAGTCCGGCTCCGGCTCCGGCTTGCCCCGGCGAGGACAACGCGCTATACTGCCCGCATGGACAAGACATCGCCTCCCCGGCTGACGGAAAAGGAACGACGGGTTCTGCGTCTGGCGCAGGAGGATCTGCCGGATTCGCTGACGCCCTATGCGGATATGGCGGCATCCGCCGGCATGACGGAGGATGAGGTCCTGGCCCTTTTGCGATCCCTGAAGGAGTCCGGAATCATCCGGCGCTTCGGGGCCAGTCTGTGGCACCAGCGGGCCGGGTTCAGCCACAATGCCATGGTGGCCTGGAAGGCGGCCCCGGAGGAAGCGGACGAGGCGGGACGGCGGGCGGCGGAACATCCCCTTGTCTCCCACGCCTATTACCGCCCTTCGCCCTCGCCGGACTGGCCCTACGCCCTCTACACCATGATCCACACCCGCTCCCCGGAGGAGTGCGCCGCCGTCGTCGCCGAGCTGGCGGCCCGGACCTCCCTGCGGGACTATGCCGTTCTGGAAAGCCTGCGGGAGCTGAAAAAAATTTCCATGGCCTACTTCTGATCCCTTCCCGCGGACCGCTAGAGGCCCTGCCCGTACAAGGAGTTCCCATGACCCGATCCCGACAACTTTTCGCCCGGGCGCAAAAGGTCATCCCCGGCGGGGTGAACAGCCCGGTGCGGGCCTGCGCGGCTGTGGGAGGCGACCCCGTGTTCATCGCCCGGGGCGAAGGGAGCCTTGTCACCTCTGTGGACGGGGCGGGCTACATTGATTTTCTCGCTTCCTGGGGCCCCCTGATCCTGGGACACGCCTTCCCCCCTGTCGTCGCCGCCGTGCGCGAGGCAATGGGCCGCGGTTCCAGCTTCGGCGCTCCCTGCGAGGACGAGGTCATCCTGGCGGAGATGCTGGTTGAGGCCCTGCCTTCCCTGGACATGGCGCGGATGGTCAATTCCGGCACCGAGGCCGCCATGAGCGCCCTGCGTCTGGCCAGGGCCCACACCGGGCGCGACAGGTTCGTCAAGTTCGAGGGCTGCTACCACGGGCATGGGGATGCCTTTCTGGCCAGCGCCGGCTCCGGGGTGGCCACCCTGTCCCTTCCCGGCACGCCCGGAGTGCCGGGGGCCGTGGTGGCCGACACCCTCCTTGCCCCCTACAACGACCTGGAAGCGGTCCGCCGCCTCTTTGCCGCTCAGGGCGCGGCAATCGCCGCCGTCATCGTGGAGCCCGCGGCCGCCAACATGGGCCTGGTGCCGCCCGCCCCCGGCTTTCTCCAGGGCCTGCGCGACCTGTGCGACGCCCACGCGAGCCTGCTCATCTTTGACGAAGTCATAACCGGCTTCCGGGTCGCCTACAACGGCGCCCAGGGGCGCTACGGCGTCATCCCGGATCTGACCTGCCTGGGCAAGATCATCGGCGGCGGCCTGCCCGTGGGCGCTTACGGCGGGAAACGGGAAATCATGGAAGCCGTCGCCCCCAGCGGCAAGGTCTATCAGGCCGGCACCCTTTCCGGAAACCCCCTGGCCATGGCCGCCGGCATCGCCACCCTGCGGGAGCTGCGCCGGCGCGATTACGCCGCCCTGGAAGCCCGGGTTGAGGCCTTCTGCCGCGAACTGGAACATCTTTTGCGCGCCAGGGGCATCAGCGTCCAGGTTCCCTCCCTGGCCAGCATGTTCACTCCCTTCTTCTCCCCCGCGCCGGTGACGGATTTCGCCTCGGCCAAGGCCGCCGACACCGCCCGCTACGCCCGTTTCTTCACCCACATGCGCGAGCGCGGCATCTTCCTGGCCCCCTCGGCCTTTGAAACCGCCATGGTGAGTTTTGTCCACAGCGACGCGGACTTCACCACCGCCCTGGATGCGGCCCGTTCCTTTGCCGGATAGGAATCTTTCCGGAACGGGCCGCAAAAAACAGCCCGGGACGGGAAAATCCGCCGAAGACCGGGAGAGGAAAAAAGAGGAGGTCCCGTGAAACCGCGTCTCCGCATCATGGCGCTCTGTCTGGCGCTCCTGATCTTCCTCCCCGCCTGGCCCGGACAGGCGGCGCAGGGACCCCTCGACGCCCTTGTCCTGGCGCAGAAAGGCATTGAGGCCAGGGACCCCGATCTGTTCCAGCAGGCCCTGGATCTGAACGCCGTCCTCGCCCACGGCCTGGACGAGGCCGCAAACGCCTTGCGCGGCCAGGCCAGAAACGGCAATCTTGATCCCGTCCTGGCCATGACCGTTCTCGGGCTGGTTGACGCCTCGCCCCAAAACCGGGAATTTCTGGAGACCCTCCTCGTCTCCGAGATCACAACCTTTATCAACTCCGGCATCAGCAGCGGCAGCTTCGCCGGCAACGGCACAAACCGCTCCGGCGCCTCCCCGCTGTTCAAGGGGATCTCCCGGGAACGCAAGGAGATCCTGCCGGGAAAGGTTCTCTCGCGCAAAGGCGACCGGGCCACGGTCTCCGCCACTTTCCGGGATCACGGGGCGGGAAGCTATCCCCTGCGCCTGGCTGTGGAAGAAGTCGGCGGCCGCTGGCAGATCAAAAGGATTCTGAACGTCTCCGAACTCATCCGGGAGGCCCTGCGCCATGCCCGCTAGAGCAAATTGCCAGTGGAGAGGAACGGCCCTCTGGCCGGCCTGGCTGGCCCTCTGGCTGGCCTTTCCGGCCTTTGCGGCCTCGCCCCTGACCGAGGGGTATCCCACCCTGCCCCTAAGTCTGGCCGTGCCCTTTGCCGCGAACGATCAGGGCAATGTCTTTCTGGATCTCTTCCTGCCCACCCTGGAGAAGGCTTCTCCCAAACCCGTGAGCCTGCGCCGCCTCCCCGGCCGCGGCGGCGGCTACGCCCTGCGCGAAATCCTGGGGAAGCCCGCCGACGGACATTCACTGGCCCTTCTGACCCTGCCCTCCTTTTTTCTTCAGGCCATCCCCCCAAACCGCCTGTACGCGCGCGGCGACTTCACGCCCCTGATCATCCTGGCCCATGCCCCCGCAGCCCTCTGGACGACGGAGGAAAGCCCCCTGGCCTCGGTGCGGGACCTTATCCGCCTGGCCCGCTCCCGCGAAACCTCCTCCGACCGGCGGGTTCCCGATTCCGAGATCCTGCCCGCGGACGCTCCCCTGGTGGCCGCCGGCTCCGGCAGCTACAGCGAGGGACAGGTGGCCGCCCTGCTCCTGGCCCGCGCCGCCGGCATCCGCATCCGCTATCTGCCCTTCCTCAGCACCGCCAAGGCCGCCGAGGCCGTCCGAAACGGCGCCGCCGACATCTGCTTCGGCTACGCCCTCAAAACGCCTCCCCTGCCCGGGATGCGCCCCCTGGCCGTGAGCGCGCAAAGCCGCGTCCCAGCCCTGCCCGCTACCCCCACCTTCCGGGAAACAGGACTTGAAGTCGTTGCCGGACTGGACATCGGTCTGGCCATGCCCGCCGGCGCCGACCCCAACGACGTCGCCCATATCGCGGAGTTCTTCCTCCGCGTCCTGGACGCCCCGGACCTTCACGCGGCCCTGACCCGGAACGGCTTTTCCCCTTTGCGCCTCTCCCCCGTTGATCTGGCCGCCTTCCTGAACCGCCGGGAAGAGGAAATCAACGCCTTCCTGCAGGACTATCCCCTTTTCCCGCGCTGATCAGGGAAAGGCTGATCTATTTTTGAGGAGGCCTTGCCCCCTTAAACTCCCCCGGCAGCGGAGCCCCGATCCAGCCGTATTTTTCTTTGAATCGAAAACCGCAATCCCCCTCAAGTTTTTTCCCTCCCGCCCGATAAGACGTGAAGAAGTTCCCTTCTCCTTTTTTTGTTGCGGCCTTTTACCGAGCTGGGGGAGCGGGGAAAGAGGAAACAAACCCCAAAGAGCGGGAGGCGACATGGAAAATCCCCTGGACCTGAAGACAACGAAGGCCCTGCTGAAAACCCGGATGGACAGCGAGATCATCACCCAGACCCTGGACACGCTGAACAGCCGCTCCTCCGGCAAATCCGGAAAGAAATCCTTTTCCGCCGCCCAGGAGGGCATGAGCCAGACCTATGACTTCAGCAAGAGCGTCCTTTCGGCCGCCTATGAAGGCAAGGGCATTGCCGTGACCGTCAAGGGCTGAAAAGGGCACCACGAAAAAAAACGCCGCGCCTGGAAAGGACGCGGCGTTCGGGCGCGAAAATTCATTTCACCGCTTCTTTCAGCGCCTTGCCGGGCGTGAACTTCACGGCCTTGCCGGCGGGGATGCTGATTTCTTTTCCCGTGCGGGGGTTACGCCCCTTGCGGGCGGCCCGTTTGGCCACCTTGAAGCTGCCGAACCCGGTAAAGGTCACAGTATCGCCGGCTTTCAGGGTGGTGGTCAGCGTGGAAATGAGGGCGTCCAGGGCGGCTTCCGCCTGGGCTCTGGTGGAAAGACCTGATTGCGCATGGATCGCTTGTACCAGTTCAGCTTTGGTCATCGCTAACTCCGTAAATAATGGTTGGACAACACACGCCGCGCTTCGCGAACGGGACGCTCCCCGGAAAGCGGCGCAGACAGGCTGGG
>JAISNZ010000001.1 GCA_031275955.1 Desulfovibrio sp.
GTCGGGAAGTTTGTCCACTTCCGAGGCAAAGAGCTGGAAGATGTCGGACCCCACCAGACGCCGGATCTGCTCCACCATGGACAGAATCCAGACGTCGGCCGTGCTGGTGCGCTCCGCGCAGATATTTCGCTGCAGCTGGAGAATGTCCGTCTCCATATTTTTCCTGGAGGCGGACGCCTGGTAGTAGGCGATGGCAAAGGTCGCCCCGATGAGGACAACCGTAATAAAGATGCCGAACCAGAGAGGCCGCCTGTCCTTGGTGGTATTTTCGGACATTTTCGAGGCTGCCTCGGTTCGGGCGGAAGAAGGGCTCATATCGTTCTCCAAAGGGTTTGCGTCGCATAGGCCGCCGGACTGTCCGGATCGAAAGGCCGGCGGCCCCGCCCCGCAGGGGGCCTGTCATTTTCCCGCCTGCCTGGCCACGGGCTTTACATGACGCCAGAGGTATTCCTCATTCACGGAAAACTGCGGATCGTAATGGGTCAACTTCTGATGAGACAAAACCAAATTCGTCAGATTGTCAAGAATATAGGCACGATCTCCATCAATGTAAACAAGGACGGCATGCCCCAGATTCCTGAGGGTATCTTTCAGCGCGACGATACGCAGTTGCGAGGCCGGGATGCCGAGACTGCGCAAGGCATAGTATTTGCTGATGGCGTAGTCTTCACAGTCCCCGGATTTCTGCATGAATTCCTGCGGCGTGGCCCAGTAATCCTCCACCCCCCAGACGGCGGCGTCGGTCTTGTACGGCCATTGGTTGAAAAAATTGTTGACCTTCTGCACCTGCTCCAGAGGAGGCTTCCCCCGCAGATCCGCCTCCAGCCGGTCCCAGTTCGGACGCACATTCGCCGGCATTTTTCCGCCGGGGGCAAAGGTGGGCCCCCGCTTTTCAACCCCCAGAACCCGTTCCCACTTGGGAAGATTTTTCAAGGCGCTGCGAAACTCCACCGTCCCGAAAAGACGCAGGGGCCTGACCTGCTGCCCTTGAGCCGGGCCGGAAGGGACCGCCGGCGCGGGTTCCGCCGCTGGCGGTCCCGCTACTGGCGCGGGCGATACCGGAACTGATTCCACGGGAGCGGGCGATACCGGCCCGGGCGGCGCCGGTTCCGGCAGCGCCGGTTCCGGCGGCGCGGGCGTCAAAGGAACAGATTCCACAGGCGCGGGCTCCGGCGTCGCCGGCGATACCGGAACTGATTCCACAGGCGCGGGCTCCGGCGGCGCCGGTTCCGGCGGCGCCGGCGATACCGGAACTGATTCCACAGGCGTGGGCACCGGCGGCGCCGGCGATACCGGATGAGGTTCCGCCACAGGCGCGGGACTCAGCGAAAGAGGTTCCGCGGGCCTTGCCGGGGCAGGTTTCGGCTGGGTCCGGATCGCGGGATTCAGGGGAGGGGGATTTCCGGGGGGCGGAACGGACAGTCTGTCCGGATCCGCAGGGGGAGACGGGAAGAGATCCAGCGGAGGAGGGGAAAAACGCAACGGAGTGCCGTACTTCCCGTCTCCCGAGGCGTCCGGGACAAGAAGACAGAACAGCGCTATCCAGCAGAACAAGACCCGGAACAGCGCCGCTCTCCCTCTCCGCGCCGCCCCGCCCCTCCGCCGCGCTGAGGGGCAAAGGCGGGATCGTGCTTTTGCTGCTGCGGGCATCAGGGCTCCAAAGCGCCACCGCCAGAGGGAATTTCCGCGCAAGAATCAATGTTCCGTCATGGCCAGCTGCGTAGCCCGCTTCAAGGGAGCCAGCAACAGGTTCAGAACGGACTGCTGGTTGGTGACCACATCCACCTGCGCCGTCATGCCCGGGAGGATTTCCAGCTCTTCCCCCCGATATTGCAGGGTGTTGCGTTTGGTGAGCAACCTGACCTCGTACCAGGGATCCCCGCGCTTGTCCACAACGGTATCCTGGCTGATCTTGATCACTGTGGCCGCAAGTCCGCCATAAATGGAAAAATCGTAGGCCGTAACCTTGACCACGGCCTCCTGGTTGACAAAAAGGAAACCGCGGTCCGCGGGGGAAAACTTGGCTTCCACCTCCAGCGCCCCTTCTGTGGGGAGGATCTCCAGAATGGTTTCCGCCGCCTTGGCCACGCTGTCCTGTTTGAGCAAAATGCGTTTCACCGTGCCCCGCACCGGGGAACGCAGTTCCGTCCGGTTCACGCTTTCGCTGCCGGCCTTGATCTGCTGTTCCACAGTATTCAGCTCGATCCGGGTCTTGTTCATTTCATCGGCGATCTTGGCCTGGCGCTCATTGCGCACGTTCTGCAGGCGTTCTTCCACGACGCGCACGGCGCTCGCGTTGCGGGCGATGGTCTGGGCCACGCTTTCCAGCTCTCCCTGCTTGTTGACGACCTCCTGGCGATGGCTCAGGTACTCCATTTCCGTAACGGTTTTCCCCACCAGGATCTTGTATCTCCTTTCCCGCTCCAGGAGAAAGGCCAGTTCCTGCTCATACTGGGACCGGCGCTGCTGCGCGGCGGCGGTGTCGCTGCGGCGCTGCTCTATTTGCAACAGGAGCTGGCGGTCTTCGCTTTCAAATTGCGAGCGCCGGGTTTCAAACAGGCGGATCTGAGCCTGAACGGGCTCAGAAGCCAAATCCCACTGCTCCCCGGAAAAATCGGGCGTTTCCCCTTTGGCCTCGGCCGCAAGGCGGACCAGAGTCGCCTCCAGTTCCACCCGCTTGTTCTGCGATTCCTGGAGGCTGCTGGCCACGTCCACATTGGCCAGGGTGACCAGGACCTCATCAACCTCCACATTCTGGTTTTCCTTGACCCGTATTTCCGCGATGGTGCCTCCCCGGTCGCTCTGGATGGGGTGCACGCCCTGGGAGGGGGTAATCTGTCCCTGTCCCCGGGTGATGTCGGAAACCATGGCAAAATCCGCCCAGACAAAGGCAACGAGGAAAAAGAGCAGGGTCGCCAGGGACAGGGTGAAGGCCCAGGGATGGCCGCGCGTTTTCAGGGCGAAATCCACTTCGCTGATGTAGTCCAGATCCGCGGGATTATCGTTCCGGGAGGCGAAGAGGCTCATAAGGCGCCTCTTGCCTTGAACGCGCCTGGCCCTTCCGGCCGCCCGGGCGATCCCGCCGCCAGAACGGACGGCAGGGCCGGCGGGGGGCCCTGGCCTGTCGCGTTGCCGAAGCGTTTCCCGGCCCGGCCCTCCTGGCGCGATTTCAGGATGGGTTTCAGCAGGTAGTCAAAGACCGTCTTCTTTCCGGAAATCACATCCACGGTCACCGTCATGCCGGCCTTGATCTCCAGTTCCTCCCCCTCGTGGACAATCCTGCTGGAATTGGTCCGCAGACGCACCATATACCAGGTCTGTCCCCGGGAATCCTCTATGGTGTCCGGACTGATGCTGATCAGCCGGGCGGGCAGGGTTCCGTAAAGGGAGGATTCATAGGCGGTTACGCTGATGGAGGCGTTCTGCCCGACGTCCAGATAGCTGCGATCCGGAGGACGGAAACGGGCCTCGATTTCCAGAATATCTTCTGTGGGCAGAAGCTCCAGAATGGTTTCCGCGCGCTGGGCCACGCTGCCCTCCTTCAGGATGACGCGGGTGACGATGCCGGGCATGGGGGCGCGCAAATCCCGGTTCTGCATGGCGAAACTGCCGGCTTTCAGGCGTTCCTCAATGGTATCCAGCTGACGCCGGTATTCGTTGGTTTCCTCGGCTACGGCCGTATCCCAGACCATATTGCGCTCGTTGTACCTGGTTTCCTCCTCCTTGACCTCTATGAGGATGCGGGACAAGGTTTCCGCCATGTTGTTCAATTCCCCTTCCTGGGTGACCATGTTCTGCTTGATCCGCAGGTAGTCCATTTCAGGATACACGCCGCGCCGCACCAGCGGCTCGACCATCTCCGCCTGCTGCTTCAGGAGAAGGAGCTTTTCCTCGGCCTGCCGCGTCTGCGCCTGGGCCTCCCTGGCGGCATTGCGCTTTTGCTCCAGGCTGGCCGCAAGCTCCCGGCCGTCGCCCTCATACTTTTCCCGGCGGGTCTGAAAAAGGCGTTCCTGATCCGCCACCACCTGCGGATAGGCCGCCCTCTCCTCGGCCGTGAAGACAAGCTCCCTCCGCGCGGCCTCGGCGGCCAGACGTTTCAGGGCCAGTCTGTATTCCACCTGCTTGTTGAGCATGTCCTGATATCCGGCGGCGGTCTCCACATTGGACATGGAAACAAGAAGGTCTCCGGTCTTGACCTCCTGGTTGGCCTGGACGAAAATCTTGTTGATGAACCCGGTTTCCGGAGTCTGGATGGGTTGGATGCCCAGAGAGGGAATGACCTGGCCGTCGCCCCGGGTGACCTCGTCGCGGGTGGCGACGCAGGACCAGAGCAGAAAGGCGCAGAACAGAAACGTCAGCAGGAAGGCGCCGTAGACGGCCGCCCTGCTGCCCCGGCTGCGGAAAGCGGCTTCCACCTCGTCCATGAATTCAAAATCCTCGAGCTCCGACGAGATCTTCTTCCGGCGCATGGCGCCCTTCTGAAAAAGATCCTTCGGGGAAACTTCCCGGGCAAAGGAAAAAACGCTGGAAACATCCATAGGCATTCACTCTGTTTTTTGCCCTAAGCCTTCTGCCCTCCCCTGGCGCCGCCGCGCAACTGCTCGTTGCGCAGGGCGTTGAGGACGGCGTTCTTGGGGCCGTCGGCCACTATGTGTCCTCCGTCCATCACCACCAGGCGTTCCACCAAATCCAGCATACTCAGGCGATGGGTGACCAGGATCAGGGTTTTGTTGCCGATGGTCGCCCCCAGGCGCTGTTTGAGGGCCAGCTCGGAGCTGTTGTCCATATTGCTGCTCGGCTCATCCAGAATAAGGATGTCGGGATCCGGGAGCAAGGCCCTGGCAATGGCCACGGACTGGCGCTGCCCGCCGGAGAGGGACATGCCCCGTTCGCCCACGGGCATGCCGAAACCGGCCGGGTTGGAGCGGATGAAGTCCGTTACCCCGGCGATGTTGGCCGCGCGCAGGATCATGCGGTCATCGGGATTGACCATGCCGAAGGCGATATTTTCCCGCACCGTGCCGTAAAAGAGATAGTTGTCCTGGGAGACGTAGCCCACGCGGGAACGCAGATCCACCATATCCAGCTGGCGGATGTCCACTCCCCCCAGTTTGACCGCTCCCTCCGTGGGCATGTACAGGCCGACGCAGAGCCGCCCCAGGGTGCTCTTGCCCGAGCCCATCCGCCCGATGACGCCCACCTTCTCGCCCGGCCGGACATGCAGATTGACCCGATCCAGGGCAAGGCGCTCCGTGCCGGGGTACTTGAAGGAGATGTCCTCCAGGGTCAGGGAATGCTGCAGGTGGCCGAACTCCACATACTGGCCGGCCTCGGGTTTTTCCGTATCCAAACCCATGAGCAAATCCAGAGACTTCAAAGCCATCCGCGACTGCTGCAGGCGGTTGAGCATGGTGGCCACCTGCGCCAGCGGGGCCATGGCCCGCCCGGCGAGCATGTTGCAGGCGATCAGGCCGCCCATGCTCAGGCTGTTCTCATGGATGAGGTAGACGCCCCAGACGATCACGAAGATGCTGACCAGCTGGGAAACCGTCATGGTCAGGGTGACGGACAGGTTGGCCATCCGCTTGCTCTGGGAGTTGGAGGCGGCGCTCATGCTCACGACCTTTTCCCAGGCGTGCTGGATCTGCCCTTCCGCCCTTGTGGTCTTGATGGTTTCCAGGCCGTTGATGATCTCCACCAGGAGGGCGTTTTTCTGCATGTTCTCCTTGAAGCCCTTTTCCGTCACGTTCTGGAGGGGAAACTGCAGGAAGGCGCCGGCGACAAGAACCAGGGGAACGGCGGCGAGGGGCACCAGGGCGATGGGTCCGCCGATGATCACGATCAGCAGGAGGAAAAAGACGAGAAAGGGGAGATCGATCAGGGCCATGAGGGTTGTGGAGCCGAAAAAGTCGCGCAGGGATTCAAATTCACGCAGGTTGTTGGCCAGGGAGCCCGTGGAATCGGGCTTCACGTCGAGGCGCAGGGCCAGAAGCTGCTGCATGAGCCGGCTGGCCAGGACGATATCGGCGTTCTTTCCGGCCACGTCCACGAAATAGCTGCGCAGGTTGCGCAGGAGGAAATCAAAGAGATAGGCGATCATGATGCCGACGGCCAGAACCCAGAGGGTGCTGACGGCAAAGTTCGGCACAACCTTGTCGTAGACGTTCATGAAAAAGAGCGGCCCGCAGATGGCCAGGAGGTTGACCACAACGCTGGCGCCGGCCACATGCTTGTAGATGGGCAGAAAATGGAACAGGGTCCCCCAGAACCAGCGCTTGGTGGCCAGGAGCTTGATGTCGCTCGCCCGTTTGTCCAGACGGGGTTCGGGCTTGGCGAAGATGGCGTAGCCCGAGTATTCCTGCTCCAGTTCCTTGCGGGCCACGTTGCGCGGCTCCATGTTGTTTTCCGGAAAAAGGACCGTGGCCGTCTTTTCGGAAAAGGATTGCAGGATACAGGCTTTGCTGTTCTGGAGCAGCAGGAGGCAGGGCAGGGTCAGGGGGGATATCTGGGTCAGTTCCTCGCGAAAGACGATTTTGGCCCTCATGCCGGCGGCCTGGGCGGAACGGATGACGGCCGAGGGGTGCAGGGGGCCGCTGGTCTGGGGCAGGCCGGCGGTGAGCAGCCGGGTGGAGACCGGTTTGCCGTGCAGCTTGAACAGGGCGGCCATGCACTCGACGAGGGGGGAATCAAAATCCACGTCCGCCGGGTCCGGGGCAATGAAGGGCTGACGGCCCGCCGGGTCCACGCGCTGCAAATCGGAAGGGCCGGCGCCCGGCAGGATGGCCTCTTGCCCATCGCCCGGAGGAGGAGGCGGGGCGCCCGTTCCTGCCGGCGGCGGAGTTGTCCGGGAGCGGGGCATGCCCTCCGGGGCGACAGGGATCGTCCCGGCCGGGGCGGCGAGGGGCGCGGGAGCCATGCCGGCCGGGGCGGCGAAGGGCGCGGACGCGGGAACCATGCCGGGCGGGGCGGCCTGCCCGGCATGGCCGGGATTCTCCTGGCCGATGGTATACCCTGTGCCTCCCGGGCTGGGGAGAACCTGCCCGAAAGCCCCCCGGCGCGGCGAAATCTGGCCGGGCCAGACCTTTTCCGCCGGAGGCTGGCCGGACGCCTGGGCGGGCTGGGCGGCGGTCCCCGCCGGGGGGGAGGGGGAAGAGCCGTCATAGGGGTTGGTGCTCACCGGCGATACCTCAGGAGGGAAAAAAGATGACGCCATCCGGACATATTCAGGAATATAGGCCCTCGGCAACAGACCGTCAACAGAAAGCCCGCAGTGAAACAAAAGCGCGGGCCGCGGCCGCCGCATCCCCCGAAATCAACGCCATTCCTATTTCAAGCCATTGCCGGAGTCCGCAAAAAGTGAAAGTGGAACTGTAAGTTTTGCCCAATTTCACCCTGGAAAACCGCCGGGGAAAAATGTTGCAGATCCCGGGACCGGCCTTTTCCCCTGCCGGCAACCCCCTGAAGCTCCTGAAAAGGCTTGCCGCCGGGAGCGGAAAAAGGGCCGGAAAAGAAGAAAAAAACGCTCCGGAACAGCGCTTCGGCGCTTGCTGTTTCCGTCTCCTCCCGGAAAAAAAATTTTCCGCCCCCAAAATAAAAAATCGCGAAACATCTCTGGACATACACAAAAAAAGGGAATAGAAATCTACCCAACATGGGCTGAAGGGGCTGAAGGGGCTGAAGGCCGAAGGGGCTGAAGGCCGCTTCCTGTCGCGCGGCGCGGCCTGAATACCGCGTGGACAGGGAGGGAACCCCGCCCTGTGAGCCAGTCCGGGTTCCCCGGAGATGGTTTATTGTCCGCGTTTTTATCATGAAGGAAGGTACCTCAATGGCCCACAGAACACATCTTCGCATTGCCGCCGGCCTGGCCTGCGCCCTTTTCGTCTGGAGCGGCGGCGAAACCGCCGCGGCGGACGGCCCGGGCACCACCCTCAGGCAAACCGTGGAAGCCGCCATTGCGTATAACCCCAATATCAAATCCTTCCAGGAATACCGGCAGGCCGCGGAATACGATCTGAGCAGGGCCCGCAGCGGCTTCTTTCCCCGGGTGGACGTCCGGGCGGGATTCGGCTTTGAGCAGGTCAGCGACACCAATACCCGCACTCCCAATTACGGGCAGAAGCGGCGGACCTTCTACAGCACGGACGACGCCAGCCTCACCGTCTCCCAGACCATCTGGGACGGCCTGGCCACCTGGTACAGGGTCAGCATCGGACAATCCCAGCTCGACTCCGCCGCCAGCCGCCTCTTCGACAATGCCGAGGCCCTGACCCTGGACGCCCTCCTGGCCCATATCGAAATTTACCGCCAGCGCCGCATCTGCGCCCTGGCGGAGCTGAACGTCAAAAACCACCGGACCATCCTTTCCTCCCAGGTGGAACGCCAGCGCAGCGGCGCCTCCACCCTGGCCGACGTCACCCAGACGCAGGCCCGTCTGGCCCGCACCGAGGCCTCCCTGGCGGAGAGCCGCTCCGCCCTGGAAGTGGCCCAGGCGAACTACAAGCGCCTTACCGGAATGGACGCGGGCGTCCTGGAAGCCCCCCTGTCCCCCTCCGAGGCCTACCCCAGCCTGGATGTCGCCCTGGCCAGCACGCAGTACGGGAACTTCAAAATCAAGGCCCTGCTGTCGGATCTGGAAACCGCCCAGTTCCAGACGGAACTCGACAAATCCCCCTTTCATCCCCAAATCACCTTTGAACTCGGCCCCTCCTACTCCTACCGCGAGAGCAGCTCCCTGGACGACACCGGCAGCATGGTCTTCATGCTCCGCGCCCAGTGGAACCTCTTCGACGGCGGTTACGACTATTACAACGTCAAGGGAGACAAGGCCCGCGCCCGCCAGACCCGGCACGAACTCGCCGCCCTGCGCGACAACATCTCCGAAGAAACCACCGCCAACTGGAGCGAACTCCTCTCCTCCAGGGAGCAGGCCAAGTTTTACGGCAACGCAGTCCAATACGCCACCAAAACCCGCGACATGTACCTGGAACAGTTCAATGTCGGACAGCGTTCCCTGCTGGACGTCCTGGACGCGGAAAATGAAGTCTTCAGCTCCTCCATCCAGTACGTGACCGCCCAGCAAAACGTCGTCGCCGCCGAATACCGCCTGCTGGCCCTGGGGGGAGAGCTTCTGCCCGTCTTCGGAATCAATCGCGAAGGCCTGGCCATCGAAACCGTTGACACCGAAGCGGCCGACGCACCTTTTTAGGAAAACGCCGCTGTATTCCCTTTGAGGGGGCTTTGCCCCCTCAAACTCCCCCAGCAGGGGCATCCTGACAGGATGAGTT
>JAISNZ010000010.1 GCA_031275955.1 Desulfovibrio sp.
GGCTTCCTGCCGCAGCAGCTGCCGTTCATCAATTTTCGCGCTTTTCACGCCGTCCTCGCAAGGTTGAAGGAACCCCCGGCTTGCGCTGCTTTCAGCGGACAGGGGCAAGCCAGAGGAAAGGGAGGGCAGGCGCAAGAATGCCAAATTGACGGCCAAAGGTCGAGAAAAATGATGCGGCGGACGGAGCCCCGATCCGGCGGCGCTTTCCCGGGTATCGCGGCAGGGTCACATCGCCTCCAGATTCGGATTGATCAGCCCCATGGCGGCGCAGATGCGGGAAAGGGCGATGCTGTAGTCGGCCTTGGCTCCGGCCAGGGAAGCCTCCGCGAAGGAGAGCTTGGCCTGGGCGTCGAGCACGTCGGTCATGGTGCCCACATGGGAACGGTAGCGGGCATCCGCCATACGGTAAGCCTCGGTGGCCTGTTCCACGGCCTTTTTGGCGACCTGGATGCGCTGGGCGGCTTCCCCCAGGGCCAGCAGCCGTTCGCGGACGGAAAAAATGATTTCCTGGCGCAGGTTGTCGGCCTCGGCCCGGATTTTGGCCTGGGTATGCCGGGCCTGCTGGACCTGGAACCAGGTCCGTCCCCATTCAAAAAACGTCCATTCCGCGGAGAGGCCGATATTCCATTCGCTGAAGCGCACGGGCCGCTGGGCGCTGCCCGAAGCGGACCACGTGTCGCCCGAAGTGGACCACATGGCCTGGGCGTTGATCTGGGGATAGAAGGCGCTTTGGTTGATGCGGACGTCTTTGCCGGCGATTTCCACGGCCTTTTCGGCGATGATCAGGTCGGGGCGGGAGCGGTAGGCGCGTTCCAGGCAGGCGTCCATGGAGAGGACAAAGGGGGTGAAGACAAAATCGCCGACATATTCGACATCGGCCTCGCTCGGCAGGACCAGCAGGGTGTTCAGGCGGACCTTTTCGGTTTCCAGGGTATTTTCCGCCACCAGCAGAGCGCTTTCGGCGGTGGAGACATCCACCTCGGCCTGGAGGACATCCAGGCGGGGGGAAACGCCCACGGCGTAAAAAGCCTTGCTGGAAGCGAGCTGGGAGCGCAGGCGTTCGAGGGCGTCGCGGGCGCTGATGACCTCCTGCTTGGCCCGCAGGTAGGCGAAGAAATGTTCCTGGACCAGATTGGCCAGGTCGATGCGGGCCTTGGCGATGCCGGCCCCGGCGCTTTCCTCGGCCAGGGCGGCCCGCTGGAGGGCGGAGAGATCGGCAAAGCCGGAGAAAACATTCTGGGTCAGGGAGACGCTCCAGGCGTAGAGTTCCTTGTCCTGGGCCTGGCCCAGAGGGGAACGGTCATGCTGGCGGCGTTCCAGGCCGTAGCTGGTCTTGAACACCGGGCCGAAGGCGCTGCGGGAGGCGTTGGTTTCCGAGACGGCCGCCTGATGGCCGGCCTGGGCGGCGGTCACGCTGAAATTGCGCTCCAGGGCGGTTTCCACGGCTCTGCCCAGGACGTATTCCTCCGGCGCGGCCACAGCGGCCGCGGGAAAAAGAAGCAGGAGGAACAGGGCGACGCGCGACACACTCATGGCTGAACCTCCTGGAATCAGAAGGAAAAGAGACGAAGGATTTTTCTTCTGGTATATTTCTAGAGTTTGGGGTATCCGGCGTAGAGCGATTTCACGAAGGGAGAAGTATACACCATGGAAATGGACTTTCTCAACATGATCTTCCAGGCCACCCTGGTGGCCAAGCTGGTGCTGGCGCTGCTGCTTGTCCTCTCCGTCAGCAGCTGGACCCTGATCCTGTACAAATATTTCTCTCTTTCGGCCGCCAGGAGAAAGGCCCTGGCCGGTCTTGAGCGCTTTACCCGGGCGCGGGATCTGCGCGAGGCCGTCCAGACCCTTGGGGGAGACGTGCATTCGCCCGTCTACCATGTGGCCCAGCAGGGAGTGGAGGAATTCAACCGCCTGAAGGAATCCGGCAATTCGGAGCAGGTGGTGGCGGACAATGTGCGCCGTTCGCTGCGCCAGGGGGTGAGCGAAAGCCTGACCCGGCTGTCTTCCTCCCTGTCCTTTCTGGCGACCACGGCGAATACGGCGCCCTTCATCGGCCTGTTCGGGACGGTCTGGGGGATCATGTATTCCTTCCACCAGATCGGCCAGCAGAAGACGGCCTCGCTGGCCACGGTGGCTCCTGGCATTTCCGAGGCCCTCATCGCCACGGCGGTGGGCCTGTTTGTCGCCATTCCGGCCACGGTGGGCTATAACCTGTTTCTGGGGATGCTGGGCAATATCGAAACAGAGCTGGTCAACTTCGCCGGAGTCTTTCTGAACCGGGTCCAGCGGGAAATCACCGGCCAGCCGGCCAGGCGCCATGAGGCCTGATCCGGCGGCGGTTCCGGAGCGCAGGCAGGCGGTACAGCCAGGAGCGTGACATGGCGGGATTCACGGGCGGCAAGCGCGGCTATGTGGCGGAGATCAATGTGACCCCCTTTGTGGACGTCATGCTGGTCCTGCTGGTGATTTTCATGGTCACGGCCCCCCTGCTGGCGGAAGGCCTGGACGTTTCCCTGCCGGAAACACGCGAGGCGGCGGTCCTGCCCGCGGACGCGGACCATCTTGTCCTGACCGTCAGGAAGGACGGGGCCATTTTCCTCAATGAGCACCTGACGAGCCTGGAAGATTTGATCCCCCAGCTGGAGACCACGGTGAAGAACCAGGATCGCCAGCTCTTTCTGCAGGCGGACAAGGACGTTCCCTACGGGACGGTGGTGGATGTCATGGGCCGGATCAGGGCCGCGGGCATCGTCCGGATGAGCCTTGTGGCCGAGCGGGTGAACCCCGATCCCCCCTCCTCCCCCGCTTCCCGGCGGGCCTCCCCCTCTGAT
>JAISNZ010000029.1 GCA_031275955.1 Desulfovibrio sp.
CCAAGCCGGACTTCCTTGTGCCGTCCGTGGTCTATGTTCCGGAAATTGTCTTTGGCCAGATCGAACCCCGCCTGCGGAGAGGGGAACGTCCCGGCCAGGGCATCCTGGAATCCATCTAGGGTCTCTCCAGGCCTATGGACGGATGCCCCCGCATCTTTGCCTCTTCCCCGCGTCCCCGGAAGAGGCGGAGATCTCCGGCGGCGGTTCCCGGCCTTCCGGGAACCGCCAGGCCGGCGGAGGGTCAAAACGTTCTCTCCGGAAGACGGAAGCGATCGACTGGAACAAAAGCGGCTTTTCTTCCCTTTGCCCATCAGCCACGCCGCTTGACGGGCGAAGGGCATCCGCGGCAGGACGCGGCGAAAGGCGCGGCATTTCGTGCGGCTGCGGCGGGAACGCCTTCCCGCCGCAGTCGCCGGATCAGAACCGCAGGGACGCAGTTTTGACGGGAAATCCGAATCGCGGAGGGCGGAATTGACAACACCTTGTTGACATCATTCCGAAACAAAGGCACCCTATTCTTGCATGTTTTTTCTGACGGGCTGAACGGAATCCTCTTCCGCGGGAGCGGAGGAGGATTTTTACCCCTCCACTTTTCTGTCCGCTTCCCGGGCGGCCTCCCCTGCGTCGGACGCAGGCACCCATGAGGAAAACCGCGCATGTACCAGAGAGGCTATAGAGGCAAAACAAGCTTGGTGGTTCTGGATCTGGCCGGAACATTGTGCGATGGCTCCCAGGATCTGCGCCGCCGCTGGCCTGAAGACGACATGCTTGGCTGCAAGGCGCCGGTACTGCCTTTTTACGCGCTGTTTCAGCGTCACGGCATCACTCTGGAGTGGCCGGTGATCCGGCAGTTCATGGGAATGTACAAGCCGGATCACCTCCGGCTTCTGCTGGAGCTGCCCGAGGTGCGGGAGCAGTATCTGCGTCTGTACGGCCACCCCTACACGCGGGGAGAGTATCTGGCCTGGCTGGAGGAGTTTCGGGTGCTCCTCGCCCAGTTCGCTCTGGACGACGATTTGGCAAGACCTGTGGACGGCGCCGGGCAATGCCTTGCGGAACTGCGTCAGGCCGACATCCTTGTGGGCTACGATACCGGCTATTTCAACGGCATTGCGAACGCCCTGGTCCAGAAGCTCGCCGATCAGCACGGCCTGTTTCTGGATGTGGGGTCAAACTCCGACGTCGCCCACGGACGCCCCAGCCCGGGCATGATCTACGACTGTATGATGAAGGCCAAAGTCTGGCCCTCCGAAGCCGTCGTCAAGGTGGACGACACGGCGGCGGGCATTCTTTCGGGCAACAACGCCGGTTGCTGGACTGTGGGAATCTATGCCTCCGGCAGCCATACCTACGACAAACTGCAGACCGCGCGGCCGGACTTCCTCCTGCCATCCATAAAATATTTGCCGGCGCTCATCTTTTCGTCGATTGATCCGCGCATCCGGGCGGGAGGACGTCCCGGACACGGTTTTTTGTGAGACCGCCCAGGGCTTTTTCAACAGGCCGCCCGGCGCCGCTCAACCCCTGTTTCCCGAATCAACCCCAGAACAACACTCCCATTCCGGAGATTTTCAACCTCACAAGGAGGAGGCCATGAGTCAGGCACGAGAATTCCGCATCCCCCGGAGCATCCGTTTCGGTTCCGGGGCCAGCCGCGAAGTCGGCGCGGAGGCGAAGGCGCTGGGCGGCAGCCGGGCGTTGATTGTAACCGACGCTTTCATGCGTTCCGGCGGCAACTGTGCAGCGGTGGAGAAAACCCTGCAAGCCGCCGGGATTGCAACCCATATCTATGACGGCGTAAACAGCGAACCGGATCTGACCCATGTCAGGGACGGACTGGCCTTGCAACAGCAATATTCCTGCGATCTGATCGTAGCCCTCGGGGGCGGCAGTCCCCTGGACGCGGGCAAGGCCATAGCCGTCATGGCCACGAACACGGGCAAGATCGCGGATTATATGGGCAGCGGCAAGCTGACCCGGCCCGGGCTGCCGCTCATCGCCATTCCCACCACAGCCGGCACAGGCAGTGAAGCCACGCAATTCACCATTATCACCGACACGGACCATGACGTCAAAATGCTCATCGGCAGCCCCTTTATCCTGCCGCTCGTGGCCCTGGTGGACCCTGATCTGACTCTGGCCATGCCCAGGGGCCTGACCGCCGCCACGGGACTCGACGCCCTGACTCACGGCATTGAGGCCTATGTCTCGCGCAAGGCCCAACCCTTGAGCGATCTCATGGCCCTTTCGGCTGTCCGGCTTCTGGGAGAAAACCTGCTGCCGGCCTGGGAGCGGCCCGATGATCAGGAGGCCCGGTCCAAGACCATGCTGGGCGCGCTCCAGGCGGGCATCGCCTTCAGCAACTCCTCGGTGGCCCTGGTGCACGGCATGTCGCGCCCGGTGGGGGCGGTGTTTCATGTGGCCCACGGGGTATCCAACGCGGCCCTGCTGGGAGAGGTGATGGATTTTTCCGTCCCCGGCGACCCGGAACGATACGCCGATATTGCCGTGGCCCTCGGCCTGAACCGGCAGGGCAACGCCGAGGCCACCGCGCGGGCCGGCGTCGCCAGGGTCAAGGAACTGATCCGGGCCATGCAGGTTCCCTCCTATTCGCAGTTGGGCGTCAGCAAGGAAAAATTGGATCCGGTGGCCGGGAAGATGGCCGATGACGCCATTGCCAGCGGCAGCCCCGCCAACAATCCGCGCCTGGCCACGCGAGATGAGATTATTTCTTTATATTACAAAGTATTATAGGCTCGTTGCGGCCGGCTTTTTGCGGAAAGCCGGCCGCAAAGCGCTCCGGCCTCCGCCCCATGAGGAACCACAAGCATCATGCCGGCTAGACAACGAAAAAAGGCGGGCGTGTCCTTCCTTTTCCTGCAGACGCTCCTTGTCCTCGTCCTGGCCCTTGCCGGCGGTTTGGCCGCCTGCCGGGACGGCGAACAGGCCGTCCGCGACGACATCGCCCTGGCGGAAGACGCCCTGAACCGCCGTGATCTTGACGACGCGGCCATGTACTTTGAACGCTACCTGCGGAAAAACCCCAACGGTCTCCGGCGCTGGCAGGTCTGGCAGCAACTCCTCGGCATTGCCCTGGACCTGCGCCAGGACAAAGCCACAGCCCGCGCCTATCTGGAAATCATGCTGGAGGAATTTGAGGCGGATACGGAAAAACGCCGTTCCCTCCAGCTCCTCCTGGCCCGGATCTGCCGCGAAACCCATGACTATGGACGTGCCGCCGTTCTCTGGGAAGCCCTGATCCAGGACCCCCAGACGCCGGACAACGTCAAGGCCGGCGTCTCCATCGACCTGTCCAAGGCCTACCTGCGCCGGCTGGAATTCACCCTGGCCACCGACACCCTGGTCATGTGCACGCGCCTGCGGGTGGACATCGCCCTTAAGGCCGACTGCCTCTATGCCCTTGGCGAAACCCAGGTGCTGACCGAAAATCTGGAAACCGCCGAAGCCACCCTGCGGGCCGCCATCTCCCTGGAGGCCATTCCCGAAGACCGCCGGGTTCTGGCCGTTTTCCTGCTGGCGGACGTTCTGGAACAACGCGGCCAGTATGCCGGGGCCATTGATCTCTTTACGGGCATCCGCGCCTCCTATCCCAATGAACGCGTTGTGGAGATGCGCCTGTTCCGCCTCAAAAACATGAAAAAATAAGCGCCCGCAGAGGTTTTCATGACCGACGCCCAACGCACCACCCTCAAAAACAAGATCCGCGCCGAACTGGAGCGCCTCGCCCGGGACATCAGGGCCCTGGAAGAGATCACCAGGCCTGTGGGCAACGAAGACATGGACGATATCACCCGCATGGATTCCATCATCAATCAGGGAGTGAACAGCACGGCCCTTGCCGCGGCCCGTAACCGTCTGGCCGGCCTGGAATACGCCCTCAAACGGATTCAGGACCCTGAGTTCGGCTACTGCCTGGAATGCGGCGAGGAAATCCCCTTCGCCCGCCTTCTGGCCATGCCCGAGGCCGCGTACTGTGTACACTGCGCCCGGTAGTCCCTGAGAGGGCCTTGCCCCTCGAAGGCTGCAGGCAGGAGAAGGACAGCATGGACAAAGGGCATTTTGAGCAGAGGCGGGAAACGCTGCGGGCGCGGATGCGCCAGGCGGGGCTGTCGGCCCTTGTCGTGAGTCTGGACGCCAATCGCTTTTACCTGAGCGGATTTGAGCTGCACGACCCCCAGGCCGACGAAAGCGCGGGTTGCCTGGTGATTCTGGCGGACGGCAGGGATCGGCTCTGCACGGACGGGCGCTTCTTTGACGCCGCCCGGCGGGTCTGGGAGGAGGAGCGCATCTTTCTCTATCACGGCCGGGCCATGGAACAGGTCAACGCTCTGTTGCGGGACGCGGCGCGCGGGACTGTGGGCTTTGAGGCCCGGCAGATCAGCGTGGAAGCCTTTGATCTGCTTTCTCCGGGCCTTTCCCTGCAACGGGCGGACGGGATGGTGGAAGGTCTGCGCCTGATCAAGGAGCCGGAGGAAATCCGGCGTCTGGAGGCCTCCTGCCGGCTCAACCAGGCGCTGATGGACTGGGTTCCCGGGGTTCTGAAGCCCGGCCGCTCCGAGGCCGAGGTGGCCTGGGACATTGAGCAGTTTTTCCGGAACAACGGCGCGCGGGAATCGGCCTTTGCCGGAATTGTCGCTGTGGGGGCCAACGCCGCCCTGCCCCACGCCGAACCTGGAGAGGATCGGCTTAAGGAGAACTGCGGCATCCTCATTGACGTGGGCTGCCGGGTTAAGGATTATTGTTCGGATCAGACCCGCTCCTTCTGGGTGGGGGACGCGCCGGACGGGGAATGGCTCCGCCACCTGGACCTGATTCGGGAAGCCCAGGAACTGGCCATCCGCGCCATCCGGCCGGGCGCGGGCCTGGCCGGCATCTACGCCCTGGCCCGAAAGCGCCTGGATGACGCGGGCGTGGGGGAACTGTTCACCCACGGCCTGGGCCACGGGATCGGCCTGCAGACCCATGAGGCCCCGACCTTGAACCCCAGGGCCGAAGGGGTTCTCAGGGCCGGCATGGTCGTCACCGTGGAGCCGGGCCTCTATGTCTCCGGCCGGAGCGGCGTCCGCTGGGAACACATGGTCCTGGTCACCGAGGATGGGGCCAGGGTACTCTGATGGCCCGCGCCCTTTTCCCGGACCAGGGCGCGGCCGGCGCGGACAGAGGCGGGGAAGAGGCGGGCCCGCGCCCGGAGGGCCTGGCGCGGGAACGGCATACCGTGCGGGGGCAGGTGCAGGGGGTGGGGTTTCGGCCCTTTGTCTTTGCCCTGGCCCAACGGCTTGGCTTGAGCGGCTTTGTCCAGAACACTCCGGAAGGGGTTCTGGCGGAAGTGCAGGGGCCGCCGGATGCCCTCGCGGCCTTCAGCGCGGGTCTGGATCGGAACCGGCCGCCCCGCTCCCGGGTCACGGCCCGCCGGGAAGAACGCATTCCCCCGCGCCCGGAGGAAAAGGGCTTTTCCATCGCCCGCACAACGCGCGGTTCCGGGCATACGCTTCTGGTCAGCCCGGATATCGCCCTGTGCGCCGACTGCCGGGCCGAGATCCGCGATCCGGCCAACCGGCGCCGGGGATATGCCTTCACCAACTGCACCAACTGCGGACCCCGCTACACCGTCACCCGGTCCATGCCCTATGATCGCTCCTCCACCAGCATGGCCTGCTTTCCCCTTTGCCCGGAGTGCCGTCGGGAATACGAAGACCCGCGCGACCGGCGCTTTCACGCCCAGCCCAATGCCTGCCCCGCCTGCGGGCCAAGGCTCTGGTTCACGCGCGGGGGGGAGGCGGAGACTTGCGGCGCCCCCGAAGGGGCGGCCGCCATCCGGGCGGCCGCCGGGCTGATCCGGGAAGGAGGCATTCTGGCCCTCAAAGGGCTAGGGGGATTCCACCTGGCCTGCGCGGCCGATCAGGGGGAGGCCGTCGCCCGCCTGCGCCGGCGCAAAAACCGGCCGCACAAGCCCTTCGCCCTTATGCTCCCGGATCTGGCGGCCGCCCGCCGCATCGCCCGCCTGGGACCGGCGGAGATCGCCCTGCTCACGGGAGCCGAACAGCCCATCGTCCTCTGCCCGCTGCGGGAGAATCCCCCCCTTGCCGCCGGCGTGGCCCCGGACCTTTCCCTGGCGGGCCTGATCCTGGCCTACACCCCCCTGCACCAGATCCTCCTGGACGCATACGCGGATCTGGGCGCGGACCCGCCCGCGCTGGTCATGACCTCGGGCAACAGGGAAGGGGAGCCCATCTGCCTCGGCAACCGCGAGGCCCTGACCGTCCTTCGGGACATGGCGGACGCCTTTCTTCTCCATACCCGCGACATCCTGGTCCGGGTGGACGATTCCGTGGTCTGCCCGTTGCCGGACGGAACAGCCTTATTCTTCCGCCGCGCCAGAGGCTATGTTCCCCGGCCGCTTGCGCTTTCCGACAGCTTTTCCGTAAACCATCAACACTTTTCCGATAATGAATCGGTTATTTTCCCCTCCCGGCAAGGCGCCCTTCGCGCCTTTCCGGCTGTCCTTGGCCTCGGCGCGGACCTGAAAAACACCATCTGTCTCACCAGGGGGACGGACGCCTTTGTCAGCCAGCACATCGGCGACCTGTCCAATCCGGAGACAGCGGCCTTCCAGCGCGAGGCCATCGCCCATCTTGCCGGTCTCCTCCACGTCCGGCCCGAGGCGGTGGTGCGCGATCTGCACCCGGATTTTTCCAGCAGCCGCCAGGCCGAGGAAACGGGACTGCCGGTACTCCGGCTGCAGCACCACTACGCCCATGCCCATGCCCTCCTGGCCGAACATCGCCCCCCGGCCGGGGGGCAGGCCGACGCCCCGGCTCTGGTGCTGACTCTGGATGGAACGGGCCTGGGCGAAGACGGCCACATCTGGGGGGGGGAGATCCTTTTCCTGCGTCCGGCCTGTCCCGGAAAGGAGCCGGAACATCAGCGCCTGGCCCATCTGGCCCCTCTGCCGCTGCCCGGCGGCGACGCGGCCGCGCGCGAGCCCTGGCGTCTGGCCCACGGCCTGCTGACAGACCTGAATCTTGCCGCCGACGATCCCCTCCTGCCCTGGTTGCCGGAACAGGCCAAGGCGGCCGCCCTCCTGTCCGCCATGATCCGCTCCGGTCTGAATACCCCCCGCGCGACCAGCTGCGGCCGCCTTTTCGACGCCACAGCCGCCCTCCTGGGACTGTGCCTCGTCAGCACATACGAGGGCCAGGCCGCAACCCTTCTGGAAGAAGCGCAGGCCGGCTTCCCCTCTCCCGCCGAGCGGCCCTATCCCTGCCCCTGGACAGCCCCCGCTCCGGGCGCGGCCTGCTGGCAGCTGGACAGCCATACCCTTTTCCGGGCCGTCTGGGAGGACCGGCGCCGCGGCCTGCCCGCGGCCCTCCTCTCCCGCCGTTTTCACCTCGGTCTTGCCGCCGGCTTTGTCGATCTGGCGGCCCGCCTGGGAGCCGGATTCGGCGTGAAGCGCATCGGCCTGACCGGCGGCTGCCTGCAGAACCGAACCCTGGCCCGGCTCCTGGCGCAAGGCCTGGAAAACAGGGGATTCACCCCCCTGCTGCCCAGGGCATACCCGCCCCATGACGGAAGCATCTCCCTGGGCCAGGCGGTCTGGGGCCGGCTGACCCTCCTGGCCCGTTCCGCCGGCTGAACCGGCTCCGGGCCTGTCAGGGAAAGGTTGGTTCCGAATGCATCGGAAGGTATGTTGCATGTATAGAAAAAGCGCTGGTAGTTCACCCTAACTGTGGTCTATGATCCAGAGCAAGACTTCTTTGTCCGTCATACTTCCATTAGCCATAGAAAGACCAAGAGCAACCAATTCAGCGTCGGCACACGAAAGTTCAATGTGATTGAGTTCCAGAAAACTCAGCATTGCCAAAATGCCGATTCGTTTGTTCCCATCATTGAAAGGATGATTTTGTACAAGCCCAAATGCCAGCCTGGCAGCTTGCGCTTCAACAGACGAGTACGCGTTTTGTCCTCCCCATGAGGCGAAAGGAGCTGCCACGGCTGACTCAAGCAGCTTTCTGTCACGCAAGCCTGGGAGTCCCCCGGTTTCCTTGATAAGCTCATCGTGCAGCATGATTATCTGCTTCGCGTGCAGACGAATCATTTCGCCAAGTCCTCAAAAGCCTTCGCGTAACGTTTCAGTATCTTCTTTCCGACAGACAGAACATCGGCATCGACGGCAGGCGAATCATCCTGGAACTGGCTGTATTCCAGAAGCACATAGCGGGGCACATTGTTTTTCAGAATCACGGCGACCCCGTTTTCCGAAGCGAGCCGCGCCACTCTTGAAAAATTTTGATTGGCCTCCGATATGGAAACCATGCTGTTGGTATTGATCATCATCAAAATACCCTCCTGTCTGTATCGGCGCATTAACTTTAGGATGAATTCAGCCTAATTGTCAAGGTAAGCCCTGACCAGAATCCACCACCCTTTTGGTCAGCGGGAGGGAAACCGGCCTAATTCCATTTCCTAATACATTAAAGCACTATAACGCGTTGATATAAAATCGTTTTGCTGGAGAAAATATTTTGAGATACCCAAGAAAATACCCAAGCATCAAGCCCCTGAAAAAGTTGAAGCGCTATCTTCCGTTATTTTTCGGCTCATAGCCGGGCCTGGATGAAAAACGGCCCAAGCTGTTTCATCACGAAGAATACAGCTTGATTTTTATGTACGGGAAAAGTATGGCTTGACTGTCCCGCAAGGGACAAAAACAGAGCCTCCTCTCCGAGAGTCCGCAAGGACGGCGTCGGGAGTAAAGGAGGCGTATCGTCAGAAACAGACGGGCGAAACGCTTGTTCCGGCTGGCGGTAAAAGCGGCCCTGTGGGGCGCTCTTACTCGTCTGGTCGGCAGGCTCATTGATAAGTTCATGAGCTGAGGCTGTCCCGATGGAAAAAAGCGGCCCCCAACAGCGCCTATAACCGTTGGGGTGTCGGCCGGCACCTTGTCCGCCCGGGAAATTCCTGCTAGAGTCCGTCCAGTCTCACGCTCGCCGGGAAAGGCGCGACGCCCTCCCGGGCGGGACCGGAAAACGGAAGTACGTTTTCGAAAGCATGATCAAGGAGAGACCATGAACAGCATTTATTGGAAGTACGGTCTGATCCTGGGCGCGGGCATCGCCCTTGGCGCCGCGGGCGCCCTTCTCCTCTCCAGAAACCCCGCCGTGGTCAAAAAGACCCTGACCGCCGCGCTCAGCCGAGGCATTGACCTCAAGGACAAGGCGGCCACCCTGCTGGAAACGGCCAGGGAAAACGCGGAAGACCTCGCGGCGGAAGCCCGCCAGGCCAGCGAGCAGCGCAAGTCCCGCCAGGAAACGGACCCGGCCGGGTAAGCCCTTCCAGGCCGCGCATCCCCCCGGAAACTCCCCCTGTCTGCTTACTGATTTCCGCAGAAAAGCGGTAAACACCGGCCGTAAGGCCGTTGCGCCGCAAAGCGGCCTGAGTCAGCCGAAAACCGTGCGACCGCCCTACCGCCTGATCCAGAGCGCATAGAGCCGTTCCAGCTCCTGCGGATCGAAAGAAGGTCCGGCGTACAGACCGGCTTCCCTGCGCTGGCGCGAGGCTTCCGCCAGCAGGACGGCGGCGGCCACGGACACGTTCAGGCTCCGGATCATCCCGTACATGGGAATCACCACTTCCCCGTCCGCCAGGGTAGCCAGGGCCGGTTCCACGCCCCTGTGCTCATTGCCCAGGATGAAGGCAGTGGGCAGGGTCAGGTCACAGCCGTCAAAGGGTTTTGCCCCGGGCGAGCAGCCGGCGGCAAGAACGCGAAAGCCCTCCTGCCGCAGATCCCGCAGGAGGCTCCCGGCATCGGCATGGCGCACGCTTTCCACCCACTTTCTGCCCGAGGCCGAACTTCTGGCTCCAAGCGCGGGGAAAGCGGTATCCGTGTAGTGCAGATGCACCCTGGCCACGCCGAAGGCGTCGCAACTGCGGTAGATGGCGGAAACATTGTGCGGATCGTGAATATTGGACAGGACCAGGGTCAAATCCTTCTGTCTGTGCGCAAGAACCTGGCGAATCCTGATCTGGCGGCTCAAGGTGCGTTTTTTGGTCTCGTCTGTCACGGCCTTGTCCTGAAAAAGCCTTGCGGCCGGGAAGCCGCCCGGATTAGCCCATATCCCAGTTCCGCGAAGGGAGCAACCCCCGCTTGTAGAGAAAGGGAAAACCGGGTATGTTCCCTGGCGGCCCTGCCGTGCGCGCGGCGCGTGCGCCCCCCCGCGATACGGTCCCGGATCCGGCTCTGTTGCGCCAAGAGGAGGTTCTTGATGCCTGTTTCGTTCCTGCCCAAAATTTCCCCCCTGCTCCTCGGCCTGCTTGCCCTGACCCTCTTCCCTTCTCCGGGGGAATGTTCCGATCTGCATGAACTGAGCCTGACCTTCGGCAAGGAAATCAGCGCCCTCTGGGTTCTGCCCTTTGTCTGCATGCTCCTGTCCATCGCCATCTGCCCCCTGACCGTGCCGTATTTCTGGGAGCACCACTTCGGCAAGATCGCCGTCTTCTGGGCCCTGGCCGTCCTGGTCCCCTTCGCCCTGATCTTCGGTCCAGGTTTCGCTCTGTACGAATTTCTGCACGCCATGCTCCTGGAATACATTCCCTTCATCGTCCTGCTCTTCGCCCTTTTCACCGTGGCCGGCGGCATCCGCCTCAAAGGCTCCATGGCCGGAACCCCTGTGGTGAATTCCGCCCTTCTGCTGGTCGGCACCCTGCTGGCAAGCTGGATGGGGACCACCGGCGCGGCCATGCTCATCATCCGTCCCCTGCTGCGCGCCAATGCCCACCGCCGGTACAAGGTCCACACCGTCGTCTTCTGCATCTTCCTGGTGGCCAACATCGGCGGCTGCCTCACCCCCCTGGGCGATCCGCCCCTTTTCCTGGGATTCCTGCAAGGGGTGGATTTCTTCTGGACCTTGGGGAACCTGCTGCCCCTGCTGATCTTTCTGTCCATCGTCCTGCTGGCCCTGTATTTTCTCCTGGACACGATCCTGTTCGCCAGGGAGGGAAAACCCGCGAACCCCGCCCCGTCCGGGGAAAAGATCGGCCTGGAGGGGCTCCTCAATTTCCCCCTCCTGGCCTGCATTGTCGGCTCCGTGCTGATGAGCGGCATCTGGCGTCCCGATGTCGTCTTCTCTCTGTACGGCATTGAGGTGGAACTGCAGAATGTTGTCCGGGATCTTCTGCTTTTGGGCATCGCGGCCCTGTCCTTCAAACTGACCAGCCAGGAAACCCGCCAGGGCAACGATTTCAGCTGGGGGCCCATTGCCGAGGTGGGCAAACTTTTCTTCGGCATCTTCATCAGCATGATTCCGGCCCTGGCCATTCTGAAGGCCGGCTCCGAAGGCGCCCTGGCCAGCGTCATCAATATGGTCAGCCAGAACGGCCAGCCCGACAACGCCATGTTCTTCTGGATGGCCGGGATGCTGTCCAGCTTTCTGGACAACGCCCCCACCTACCTGGTCTTTTTTAACACCGCCGGGGGAATCGCCGGTCTGGAAGCCGAACAGATAGCGGGAGTGCTGATGACCGACATGGCCCCCACCCTGGTGGCCATTTCCGCGGGGGCGGTGTTCATGGGCGCCAACTCCTACA
>JAISNZ010000113.1 GCA_031275955.1 Desulfovibrio sp.
GAGCCCAAAGACGGCAAAAAAAACCAAAAATCGCTTGTACATGAGATTTCCCTCCAAGTTAAATGGACCGTTATGCCGAAATCTGTTGTCAGGCGCCGATTTTCGCGGAAACCGGGAAAACGGCGGCCGCGGGGCCGTTGCGCCGCGGGGGCCGCCTGAGCCGGCCGCAAAGCACGGTTTCCGGCTGACGATCCCGCGCGAAAAAGGAAAGGTTTTCCCCCAGACGGCGGCAAGCGCAGGGCCTGCCGGGACGGGGCCTTTCAGGTCAGCGCCTCTACCAGCAATTCCCCGAACCGTCTGCAACCGACCGTTGTCGCCCTTTCCCTCTGAACGGCCAGATCCGCGGTCACGGCGCCGCGGGCGATGACGGTTTCCACAGCGCTTTCAATCCGCCGGGAGGCCTCGGTCCAGCCCATGTTTTCCAGCATCATGGCCCCGGAAAGGAGAAAACTGCAGGGGTTGGCCCTGTCCCTGCCGGCATTGTCCGGGGCGGTGCCGTGGGTGGCCTCGTAGAAGGCCAGGGTGTCGGACATGTTGACCCCGGGGGCCATGCCCAGTCCTCCCACCTGGGCGGCCAGGGCGTCGGAGAGGTAATCCCCGTTCAGGTTGGGGGCGGCGATCACGCTGAAACGTTCCGGATACAGGAGCGCCGACTGGAAAAGGGCATCGGCGATGACGTCCGTCACGAGGATTTTTCCTTCCCGGGCTTCGCCCTCCGTCACGCAGACATCGGGAAACTCTTCGCGGGCCACGGCATAGCCCCAGGCCCGGAAAGCGCCTTCCGTGTACTTCATGATGTTGCCCTTGTGCATCAGGGTGACGCTGGGACGGCCCGTTTCCCGGGCATAGCCTATGGCCCGGCGCACCAGCCGCCGGCTGCCGGCTTCGGTCATGGGTTTGATGCCGATGCCCGCGCCGTCCGCGACCTCCACGCCCAGTTCGTCCCGCAGAAAGGCGATCAGCCTTTTCGCTTCAGGGGAACAGCTCTGAAACTCAATCCCCGTGTAGAGATCCTCGGTGTTTTCCCGGAAAACGACCATATCCACCTTTTCCGGATGCCTGAGGGGCGAAACGACGCCCCGGAAATAACGGATCGGCCGGATGCAGGCGTACAGATCCAGGGTCTGGCGCAGAATGACGTTGAGGCTGCGAAAACCCGCGCCCACCGGCGTGGCCAGGGGACCCTTGATGGCGTACCGCGCCCCGCGCAATGCCCGCAGGCTCTCTTCCGGAAGAAGCTGTCCCGTTTCCGCCAGGGCCTTCTCCCCGGCCAGAAGTTCCCGCCAGTCCAGACGCCGTTCTTGCCCGTAGGCCTTCTCCACCGCCGCGTCCAGCACCGGCCGGGAGGCCCTCCAGATTTCCGGCCCGATGCCGTCGCCTTCAATGTAGTACACGGTCTGGCGCATGAGTCCGTCCTGCTCCTTGGGGAAAGGGATCATTCCACTGTTACCTTGATGCCGTTGCGCAGGCGATCCACGCCATCGGTGACGACGACCTCGCCGGCGGATAGGCCCTCCGTGATCCGCGTATGGACGGAAGTTCCCTGGCCTGTCCGCACAGGCCGCATGGCCACGGTGTCGTCGGAGGCGACGACGTACACGAAAAAGCCGTCGCTGTTGCGCTGGACAGCCGAGGCGGGGACAACCAGAGCCTGGGGGATGGTGGCGACCAGGAGGCGGGCGTTGACAAACTGGTTGGGGAAAAGCCGCTCCCCGGAGTTGTCGAAGACGGCCTTGGCCTTGACGGTTCCCGTGGCGCTGTCGATCCGGTTGTCCAGGGTCACGAGGAGGCCGGAAGCCAGAAGGGTCCTGTTGTCCTGATCCCAGGCCTCCACCGGGCGGGGGCCGGAGCGCATGGCGCTGAGGACATCGGGGACCTGTTTCTCCGTGAGGGTGAAGACGACGTGCATGGGCTGCATCTGGGTGATGACCACCAGGCCCGTGGCGTCCGAAGTCCGGATCATGTTGCCGAGATCGGCCTGGCGCAGTCCCAGGCGCCCGGAAATGGGGGCGGTGATGCGGCAGAAACTGAGCTGAAGGCGGGCATCGGCGATGTTGGCCTCATCCACGCGCGCGGCGCCTTCATATTGACCCACCAGGGCTTCCTGAGCCTGAAGCTGCTGGGCGGAAACCGCCTCCCTCCGGATGAGGCCTCGGTAGCGTTCAAGATCCAGACGGGCGTCCGTGAGCAGAGCGGTATCGCGGGCCAGGGCGCCCTCGGCTTCCTTGAGGCGGATCTCGAAGGGCCGGGGATCGATTTCCGCCAGAAGATCACCGGCAAGCACATCCTGGCCTTCGGTGAAGTGGATGGCGATCAGTTCTCCGTCCACACGGCTTGTCACCAGGACGGTATTTTCCGGGGTTACGATGCCGATGCCGTGAAAATACAGGGGAAAATCCATAAGGACAGCCTTGGCGGTGCGCACGGACTGCGCCTCCGGGGGCGGCGCCGGCCTGTCGGCGCGGCTGAAGAAAAGACCGAGGAGGACGGCGGCGGCGGCCGGAAGAAGAACCAAAAGCCGCCTGCGGGTCAGGAGCGGCGGAAAACGGAGGGAGGACATGGCGGCGCCTTTCCCGGCTCAGACAACGGTGACGATGGGAACCAGCACGGGATCGCGGTCAAGAATCTTGCGAAAGAAGCGGCGCAGGGAGGCGCGCAGGCGGTCCTTGAGTCTGGCCTCGTCGCCGCGGACGGAGGCCGCGACGGTTTCCCTGGCCAGATCCACGGCCTCCTCCAGAATATGGCTGTATTGCTGCTCAAAGACAAAACCCTTGGAAAAGATTTCCGGCCCCTGCAGAATTTCCCAGGTCTCTTCGTCCAGGACGATGGTCACCACCACCATGCCCTCATCACCCAGGAGGCGGCGTTCCTTAAGCAGGGACTGCCCCACGTCGCCCACTCCCTTGCCGTCCACCAGGATGGATTCGGCCAGGATGGGTTCCTCCAGGGAAAAACCGTCCGGGGTAAGGGTAAAGGGCTGGCCGTCTTCAATAATATGGGCGTTGTCCTCGTCCACGCCGCATTCGACGGCCAGACGCCTGTGCTTGACAAGGTGGCGGTATTCGCCGTGCAGGGGCACGAAATGCCGCGGGCGCACGGTCAGGAGCATTTCTTTCAGTTCTCCCCTCTGGGCGTGGCCCGAGGCGTGTACGGGCAGATCCCGATCGTGGTAGACCTCCGCCCCCAGGCGGAAAAGATTGTTGACCATGCTGTGCACAGCCGAGGTATTGCCCGGAATGAGGCGGGAGGACATGATGACCGTATCCTCCCCGTGGATGGAGAGGTGCCTGTGCCCGCCGGAAGAGATCCGGGCCAGGGCGGAAAGCGGTTCTCCCTGGGAGCCGGTGACCAGGAGAACCAGCTTGTTGTCCGCCACCTGAGGCATGGCGGCGGTATCCAGGTAGAGTCTTTCCGGCGGCCGCAGGCGTCCCAGACGCTGGGCCATCTCAATGTTGTTGACAAGACTCCGGCCGCTTACGGCCACAGTCCGTCCTGTCTCGCGGGCGCAGTCGAAAACCTCCTGGATGCGCTGGATGTGGCTGGAAAATAGGGTGACCAGAATCCGCCCCCGCGCCTCGCCGAACAGCAGGCGCAAGG
>JAISNZ010000126.1 GCA_031275955.1 Desulfovibrio sp.
CCAGACGCTGAAAGCGGATATCCACATCTTTCAACTGGGCTCCGAAAAGGAGTTCGCGCACCTGTTCCATGGGCGCTCCTGCCTGTGTCAATCCAATCTCCTGGGGGCGTTTTGTCATAACCAGTTCCTTTGCTGTTGAAAATATTCCTGAAATTTTCCCGATATCCCAGTATAGCTGAAGCTCCGTTACAAGACAAGGCGCGCTGCGGGATCAGTAGGCGCCCCGCATAAGGAAAATCTCGGGTATGGTTTTGGCCAGAATATAGATGTCCAGCCAGAGGGACCAATGAATGACATAGGAGCGATCCAGATTGATCCGTTGATCATAGGTACAGTCATTTCTCCCGGAAATCTGCCAGAGGCCGGTGATGCCGGGGAGCACCAGGGAATACAGGGAGAAGATTTCTCCATAGCGCCTGATTTCCGCCTGAACAATGGGACGAGGTCCCACAAGGCTCATTTCCCCCCGCAGCACATTGAGGATCTGGGGCAGTTCGTCAAGGCTGGTGCGGCGCAGCAACCGTCCCAGGCGCGTGACGCGCGGGTCGTGGCGCAGCTTGCGGGAGGCGGCCCATTCTTCGGCCTCCTTCGGATGGGTGGCCAGATAGTCCTTCAGCAAGGCGTCGGCATTCTCCCGCATGGTCCTGAACTTGAAGAGGCGAAAGGGCCTGCCTCCCTGCCCTATGCGCGTGTGCCGGAAAAAGGCGGGCCCGGAAGAATCCAGCCGGATGCACAGGGCCAGGGCGAGAAGAAGGGGCAGGCTGGCCAGGGCTAGGCAGGATCCCAGGACGAGATCGAAGATCCGCTTGAAGCGCAGACGGCGTTTGTCATTGAGATTGCGGCGCACGGCCAGGAAGATGGAGTTGCCCGTTTCCAGCACCTGATCGGGAACGCCATAGTCCCATTTGCCCTCCGGAGCGAGAAAAAGATGGTAAAAATACTCGCCGGCCAGAAGGAGCAGGTTTTCCCGCAGGGAAAAGGAGAAGCCGTCCAGGAAGATGAAGACCACGGCCCCGGGATGGCGTTCCGCCAGAGAGGCGAACAGATTCCGGCCTTCCGGGGGAAAGCCTTCTTCCGGGAAGGGAAGGGAATAGAGCGGATATTCCCGGATGGCCGCCTTGTCAGGAAAAGAGCCGGGGCACTGCAGCCGGATCTCGGCAACAGGGGTAAGGCCCAGCCGTCCGTGCTTCGGCAGGCGGCGGCCAGCGTCCTCCGCGCCGGCGGCGTTGCCGATGATGATCACGGGAGTCCGCCACCAGAAAAAGCGGTGGCAGAAACGGCGCGTCCCGCTTCTGGCCAGGGGAGTCAGGACAAGGGCGCAGAGCCAGGCCGCGAGAAAGAAGCCGCGGGAAAAGCTGTCGGCGCTTTTCAGGAGAAAAAAGCAGACCGCGAGAAGGCAAAAGCCGATGGAGACGGATCGGGCCAGGAGTTTGAGTTCTTCAGCCGGATGGAGCCAGGTGCCGGGGTAAAGCCTGAAGGCGGCATGGATCAGCGGAAAGAAGGGCAGGGCCGGGGCCAGGGCCAGATAGTCCTCGTAGTACAGGGATCCCGTAAAAGAGGACCGCAGCAGGAAACTCAGGACAAAGGCCAGGGCCAGCGAGGCCAGATCGGTTATGAGCAGCGCCCAGGAAAGATGGGACAGCCAGAGGAATTCGTGCTTTTTCCGGATATGCGGCCTCGCGGCGCCCATGCGCGTGTCCTCGGTGCCGGATCAGGAGGGGGAGGATTCCCGGCGGCGGGTTAGGGAAAAGACCAGAAGCGCTCCCAGCATTTTGCTGACCGTCATAATCAGGAGTCCGGGAAGGGAGAAGATCCCCATCATGCCCAGAAAGATGGCGCTGTCCACCGGGGTTCCCAGGGCGCTGGAGAGGAGGACGCGCTGGGAAAAGGGACGGCGGGTGCCCGTATAGACTGCCCAGTCCAAAAGCTCACCCGCGAGGAAGGCGCAGACGCTGGCCAGGGCCACGGCCGGGGTGGCCAGAAACCAACTGAACGCTCCTCCCAGGAGCATGACCGGGAGGACCAGATGCCCGATTTCGCGCTGGGCATAGTCGCGGACGATAAAAACCAGCCCCACGCCGAGGGACATGGGCGGCCAGACCTCCCCGCCGGGCAGGGAAACCAGAGGCGCAACCCCGAAGGCCCAGTTGACCAGCACCACGCAGGTCAGGTACAAGGCGGCGTATCTCATGCTCTGCGTCTCAAGGAGTCCCCGGTCCGCCCGCGGCAGGGAGCCGCGGATCCGGATCCCGGGGGAAAAGGCACGGGAGCCGGTGAGTCTCCGGCATTCCGGACAATATAAGGCGCACCGGGGTCCGTATAGCCCATCAGGCGCCTTCTGACAAGGGAAAATCGCCTGCGGCGGCTACGGAAAAAAGCGCCGCTTCAGCGGGGTTCCGCCCCGAAAAAAGGATCTCTCATGGCCCGCGAATCTTCTCTTTCGCCGGAAACCTCCGGCCTGACCCTGCTCGGCGGCACCCCCCCCCCTGTCTATGACGCGCCCGACGCCTCCATCCTGGAAGCCTTTCCCAACCGGAATCCCGGACGCGACTACCGCATTCTTTTCGACTACCCGGAATTCACCAGCCTCTGCCCCATGACCGGGCAGCCGGATTTCGGCCGCATCCGCCTGTACTACGCGCCCGACGCCATCTGCGTGGAGGCCAAGTCCTTCAAGCTGTACATGGGGGCCTTCCGCAACCACGGCGCCTTCATGGAAACCATTGTCAACAGGATCGCCGACGATCTCATCGCGGTTCTCGCCCCAAGACGCCTCACGGCGGAAGGGCTGTTCAACGTCCGGGGCGGCACGGCCATCAGCGTGCTGGTTGACCATCTGGCCCCGGATCTCTCCCCGGGGCGCAAAAAGGCCCTGGCCAGACTCTGGTAGGGCCTTCTCGCCCGCCCCTTCGCTCAGGCTTCCTGTCCGTCCGCCCCGAGGCTTTTCTGGATCAGGGCATGGGCGCATTCGGTGAGGCGGGGCAGATCGGGCTTGGAGATCTGATCGTCGGCGCCGGCCTTGCGGCCTTTTTCCCGGACGACATCGGAGATGAGGGAAGAGAACAGGATGACGGGGATCCGCCTGAGGACGGCGTCATCCTTGATTTTCCTGGTCAGGGTATGCCCGTCCATTTCAGGCATCTCAATATCGGAGACCACCAGATGGACAAACCGGTTCAGGGGAACCTTTTCCCGGGCCGCCTGCTGTTCCCACGCCTTGAGCTGATCCCAGGCCTCCCTGCCGCAGGTCGTTTTGGTGACGCTGAAACGGGCCTGCTCCAGGCAGCGGGAAATGGTGGAGCGGATGGAGGGAGAGTCGTCGGCCACCAGGATGTGAAAGCCGCTCCCGTCGGTGGAGCCGGCCTGATCCAGGTGCGTGGACAGCTTCAGGGAGGGGTCCATGCTGCTGATGACCTGTTCCATGTCCAGAAGGAAGACGATCCGCTCGTCAATGCGGATAACGCCGGTGATGGAATCATGGCTGAATGCCTGGAGGTATTTGCCGGGAGGTTCCACCTGGTTCCAGGTCATGCGGTGGATACGGGTCACGCCGCTGACAATGAAGGCGGTGACCACGCTGGAAAATTCCGAGACAATGACCTTGTTGTTGACGGAATTCGTGTTATTTTTGCCAAGCCACAGGCCGAGATCCACCAGGGGAAGAACCCGGCGGCGCAGGTTGAAGGTGCCGAGGGCCGCCCGGTGATGCTTGCCGGGGACGCCGGTTACCGGGGGTTTCCGGATGATCTCCAGAACCTTGGCGACATTCATGCCGAAATAACCGCGATAGGCGGAACCGTCCGGCAGGGCCTCGTCAATATAAAATTCAATAATTTCAAGTTCATTCCCATCGGGAGTGACGGAGCTGTCCGGATGTTCCATGCCTTTTCCTCCACAGGGGCGTTCCCGCGGCGCGCGGGCCGGAGAGGGCGCCGTTCTCCGGGGGCCGCGCCTGAGGCGGGTATGCCCCCTCAGGGAGGCGGCGGCGTTTCCCCGGACAAGGGCAGTATATATCCGGATGGGACAGAATTCCAGGCTATTTTGCGGGCGGCGTCAGGGAAGGAGGCCCCTTTTGGGGCAAAAGGGTTCCAGTTCGCAGGCGGGGCAGGCGGGCTTTCTGGCCCGGCAGACCTCGCGCCCGAACCAGACCAGCCGGTGGTTGAGGTTGCCCCATTCCTCACGGGGAAAAAGGGCCATGAGCTCCTGTTCCGTGCGCAGGGGGTCCCGTGTCGAGGCCAGTCCCAGGCGGAAGGCGATGCGCCCCACATGGGTGTCCACAGCCAGGCCCCCGGTCAGGCCGAAAGCGCCGAAGAGCACGACATTGGCTGTCTTGCGCGCCACTCCCGGCAGGGAAGTCAGCTCCGCCAGGGAACGGGGCACCTGTCCCTGAAAGACGTCCCGGATGCGGGCGGCGGCGGCAATCAGGTTTCTGGCCTTGTTCCGGAAAAATCCCGTGGACCGGATGCAGTCTTCCACTTCCTCCGGCGCGGCCTCGGCCATGGCCGCCGGGTCCGGCCAGCGGGCGAAGAGATCCGGCGTGACCAGATTCACGCGGGCGTCGGTGCATTGGGCGGCCAGGATGGTCGCCGCCAGAAGCTCCCAGGGCGTTGCGGCCGCCAGCAGGGTGGCCGGCTGGGGATACCGCCCGCGCAACGCCGCGAGTACCCGCCCGGCCCTGGCCTGAAGTTCCTGGTTCCTGTCCTTTCCGCCGCTCATGATCCGCTCCTTTTTTCGGGAAATACGCGCCCGCCCGCTCCGGATCCTGACAACACCGCTTCCTTCCCGGCGCTAAAACCGCCTCCCGGGGACAGACTCCTACCCGGCCTCCGCCGCAAACAGGCGGAGCGGACATGACGCCGGCGGAACTTCTCCTGACCAAAACGGGCGGCACGGTCCTGGCGCTTGTCCTGCTTCTGTGTCTGGCGCTTCTTTTGCGGCGCCTTTACGGCCAAAGAGGACCGCGGCGCGATCCCAGCCGGGAGGCTCCCGCGCGGGACATAAATACGGCTCCGTTCCTGGCCTACGCCCGCGGTTTTTTCAGCGGCGAGGCCCGGGGGGATTCCCTTCTCGCCCTGAAGGCGGAACATACCCTGCGGGTGCTGGAAGAGGCGCGGGCCATTGCCGCCTCCGAACCGGCCTTTTCCGCCGCCTTGCCCCGCCGGGCGCTGCTTCTGGCCGCCCTGTATCATGACCTGGGCCGTTTTGAACAACTCCGCCGCTACCGGACTTTCGTGGATGCCCGTTCCTGCAATCACGGCCTGCTGGGAGCCAGAATCCTGTCCCGGGGCGTTTTCCTGGCCGGCGAGCCGGAAGAGGTGCGCCGTCTGGTCCTGACCGCCGTGGCTCTGCATAACCGCCAAAGACTGCCCGAGGGCTTGTCCGGGCCGGGCCGTCTGGTGACGCAGGGCGTGCGCGATGCCGACAAGATGGATATTTTGCGGATCATGGCCGGGCAGCTTGCCGCCGGGGCTGTCGCGGATCCGGCGGTAGTCATGCATCTGGCCGACGAACCGCAAAGCTGGTCAGCCCCTCTTTTGTCGGCCCTGGAAGAAGGCCGGACGGGTTCCTTTTCGGATATGCGCTTCTACAATGATTTTCGTTTGCTCCTGTGCACCTGGCTCCAGGATCTGACCTTCGCCGTTTCCCTGCGGCGGCTGCGGGATGCCGGGCACCTTGAAGCCATTCTCGGCGGCCTTGCCGCCGCGCCCGAGGCGCAGGCCAGGGCCCGCCGGGCGGTGGAAGCCTTTTTCAGGGCTGCGGCGGATGCGGATCGCCAAGGAAAAAGGCCTTGCCCTCCCAGCCTTCCAGATCGATGATCAGGGTGGAATTTTCCAGGACATAGTTGGCGCTGTGCGTGCCCAGAGGGGTGATGTAGGTGTAGAGGTTGTCCGTGCCGGGCAGATTGTCCAGGAGCAGGCGCTCTGTGATCGGGGTGCGGGAGAAATTGCAGATGGAGATCAGATAACGGCCTTGGCCGCGCATGCGGCTGAGCAGGGCGATGGACCCCTGTCCCGCGGTGGGCATCCGTTCGATGATGTCGCCCTTGGCTATGCCCAGTTGGGAGCGCAGGCGGAGAAAGGAGCCGATGCGGCGGAGAAAGGATTCCTCCTGAAGGACCTGGCGGTCGGCCGGCGGATAGAGGGCCGGCGCCCTGGGCAGGCCCTGGGGAGTGACGACGAGGCTTGATCCCGCGGAAGTCAGGGCATAGCCGCCGCGGGCGGCGTTGCGCGCGTCCCAGCCAACGGAGGTGTCCGCCGAGCCGCTCCAGGACAGGGGCAGGGCGCCCACCACGTCCTGTCCGGTGAGCAGAAGGACGCCCGGTTGCATGGCCTTGAAAAAGATGAGCAGGGCATGGCCGTTGGCCAGAGTTTTTTCCTTGTCCTTGATCGCTTTGTCCAGCTCCGCTCTGGCGGAGGGCAGAGATCTTACGGCCGATCCGTCGGCGGATTCCGGCACATCCAGGGGCAGCCCCAGGGCCATGGCCGCCAGGCCCGCGCCTGTGGTGTACAAAAAGCCGTCCTGGAGGGGGGAGGGAGACTGTTTGGCCAGGACCGCCTGCAGGGCGTCCAGGGTTTGGCGCATCAGGCGCTCCGCCTCTGCGCCCTCCGGCCCGGAGGCGAGGTGGCGCAGGTGGGGCAGGGTATAGTTGATCCCCTCTTCCGCCGGCATGGAGTGGACTGTCCGGCGGGTATCAATGCGCAGGCGCAGCGCCTCGTCGGCCATGAACCGGAGCAGGGAGGCGTCTCCTGTCAGCAGGGCGTGTTCCGCGGCCGGGGAAAAGGCGGTATCCTGGATGAAGTCCGTGCCGGCCCGCAGAAATTCCCACAGGGCCGGCAGGGGCAGGGTGTCGTTGCGCAGCCAGCTCCAGCCGCCATAGCGGCGGATTTCCCGGCTCAGGGACTGGGCCGCCGGCAGGGCCGGTTCAATGAAAAATCCTCTGGGCGCGGGGGCGTTCTCTGCGGAGGCGTCCGGGGCGGAATCCCGGGGGGGGGATGTTGCGGGGGCGACCTCCAGTCCCTGGAAGGCGTCAAGGCGCAGGCCGATGAAGGCCTGTCCCCAGATGCCCACCTGTTGCACGGTGCTGGCGGAGAGGATGCGGTTGGCCGAGCGGGAGGGATCCTCCCAGTTGAGAATGGGGTGGTTGGGGTCCTTGAAATAGCGGTACACCCAGCGCCTGGTGACGGCGTCGATGCCCGCCGTTTCGCCGGTGGCGGCCCAACCGCTCCCGCCGCCCGGGAAGGAAAGCTCATGGCGCATGGCTGTGGGCAGAAGCTTTTCGGCGTTCAGGGAGGCGACCTGCTGCTCCGAGAGGGGAACGCCCTCCCAGGCGGACGAGGCGGGCGGCAAAAGGGGCCAGAACTGGCGCGGCACCTCCAGCATACAATAAATGCCGGGATATTCCCGGTAATTTCTCGCCGCCAGGAAAAAGTCAGGACCGATGCCCGTGGCCGCGGGAGTCAGGTCGGAACCCAGAAGGGCCTGATTGTCGAGAACGCCGTTCATGAGGCGGCGGTATTGGGATTCCTGCCCAGCGGCCGGGGAGAAGGAGAATTGGACGACATCGTCGCCCAGGGTGTTGTTTGCCCGTTTGCTCCCGGTCCAGAGTTCCCCCGAGCCGAAGATGGGGGCGATATAGAGGCCCTTGACGCCGATCTCCCGGAAAATAGGCCAGACGGTCATCTCGCCGAGCTGTTCAAAGGCGGTGCGCCGGGAGGAAGACAGAAAGGTCAAAGGATGAATGGAAATCCAGATGTCGGCCAGGCTCAGCAGGGCCTCCGGGCCCTCGTATCCGGCCGGAGCCCGCCAGGCAAGCTCGCTTCCGGACACGACCCGGGCTGTTTCCATGGCCTTGTTCAGCATGGATTTGCGCTCAAGCTGCTGCACATATCCGGGATCCGCCCTGGGAATGGGAGTGTCCAGGGTATGGGGATCCCGTTTCAGGGGCGCGGGGGTAAAGGCGCAGGCGCCGAGAAGACAGCCGAGGATCAGGCAGACGAGCGCTGTATACGGGCGGGGCATGGAAACTCCCAGGAAAAGAAATCAACGTTTCCCTAGCATGAGAGGGACGGGTTGGCAACGAACGGTTTTGATCCGGCGCGAGGGGCGGGAGCCTTTTCACCCGCGCAGTGGCCGGGCGGGAAAAAGGCTCCGGCGGCGCGAAGCGCAGCGCTGCGCCGCCCGCGGGATTGGCGCGGGCCGCCGCAAGCGAACTGTGGCCCGCGTTCATTGCCATCAAAGAAGGGGCGGAACGCCGCGCGTTCCGCCCCTGAAGCCCCCCGTCCCGTTTGCGGAGCTTATCCGATGAGCTGCAAGGCCAGCTGGGGCAGGCTGTTCGCCTGGGCGAGCATGGCCACCGCGGCCTGCGAGAGGATTTGGTTCTTCGTGAATTCGGTCATTTCCGTCGCCACGTCCACATCGGAGATGCGCGATTCGGCGGCCTGCATGTTTTCGGCCTGGATCTGCAGGTTGGCCACGGTGTTCTCCAGCCGGTTCTGCAGGGCGCCGAGGTTGGCGCGGATCTTGTCCTTGGAGATAATGGCCGCGTTGAGGCCCACAAGGGCCCTCTGGGCCGCGTCCTGGGTGGAGATCGTATAGCCGGCCTGGCCTTCGCTGGCCGCGTTGTTGCCGACCCCCAGGGCCGAGGCCGTGGCCGTGCCGATCCGGATGTAGTAGTAATCCTCGGCGGAATCGTTAGCCGTGCCGAAGTGGACCTTCAGCTTGCCCTCGGAGACCAGTCCCTTGCCGTTGTGGTTGTCGCTGGACAGGTTGCCGTTGAGCAGATAGAGGCCGTTGAAGTCCGTGGCGTTGGCGATCCGAGTGATTTCCGAGGCCATGGCCTGGTACTCGGATTCGATCATCAGTCGCTGGTCCGAGTTGTAGGTGCCTGTGGCCGCCTGTTCCGCCAGTTCCTTCATCCGGATCAGCTTTTCGTCAATGATGCCGAGGGCGCCGTCGGCTGTCTGGATCAGGGAGATGGCGTCGTTGGCGTTCCGGACGCCCTGGTTCAGGGCGGCGATTTCC
>JAISNZ010000177.1 GCA_031275955.1 Desulfovibrio sp.
CGACCGCGTGAGCGGACGCCCGCCGCGAAGGCGCAAGCGCAATTTATTTGCGCGGTTAAGCGCCGGAGCGGGCGTAACCAAAAGAAAACTTGATGGGTAATCTCAAAGTTGAAATGCTCCAGGTGGTGGCGTAGGTGCTGACAGATGCGTTAAAAAGCAAACTTTTCAACGCAGGATCGTCAGCCGAAAAGCTTTTTCTTGCGCAGGGAAGCGCGAAGCGTTCCGGCAACACTTTACCCCCGTTCCGTCCCATGACGATAAAAAAAATCTGCTTTTCCGCGCTTCTTGGCCTGACCAGCCTGGGCCTTCTGGGCGCAGGGGGCTTTTTCGCCATCTATCTCTGGGCTTCCCGGGATCTGCCCAGCATCACCAAGGTTTCCGACTACCGGCTGCCCCAGGTGACCACGGTGTACGCCCGCGACGGCAGCATCATGGGCTATTTTTTCCGGGAAAAACGCTTTCCGGCCACCCTTGAGCAGATGCCCCCCCATTTGCCCAAGGCCTTTCTGGCGGCGGAAGACGCCCGTTTTTTCGAGCATCCGGGGGTCGACTTCAAGGCCATTCTGCGCGCCTTTATCAGCAACCTCCGCGCCGGCGGCAAGCCCAGGAGGGGGGCCAGCACCATTACCCAGCAGGTGATCAAGCGTCTTCTGCTCACGCCGGAACAATCTTACGAACGCAAGGCCAAAGAGGCGATTCTGGCCTATCAGCTGGAAAAATATCTGAGCAAGGAACAAATCCTCTATATCTACCTCAACCAGATTTATCTGGGGAACAGCTCCTACGGGGTGGAGGCCGCGGCCCGGACATATTTCGCCAAGCATGTGGAGGATCTGACCCTTGCCGAAAGCGCCGTTCTGGCCGGCCTGCCCAAGGCTCCCTCGCGCAACAACCCCTATGCGGAACCGGACAACATCAAGGAACGCCAGGAATGGGTGCTGGGCAGAATGCTGGAGGTGGGCTTCATCTCCCGGAAGGAACATGACGAGGCCAGGGCGCAGCCCCTTACCTACCGCAGCATGCCGGATCCTTCCTGGTCCGTGGGATCCTGGTACCTGGAAGAGGTGCGCCGCCAGCTTCTGGCCTATTTCACCGAGGAGAACATCCGCCGGAAAGGCATCGCCCTGGATATGACCACCTATGACACCGGCCGCTCCCTCACGGACAAGGAGCCGCTCTCCTATGAGGAGCGGGTGGTTTACGAAGCCGGCCTGCACGTCTATACGGCGATGGACCCCGTGCATCAGCGCGCCGCGGAAATCGCCCTGCGCGCCGGTCTGCACGACGCCTGCCAGCGCCGGGGCTGGAGGGGGCCCCTGGAACGGATCGCCCCGGACGCCTTCGCCGCCTTTTTGCGCCAGACCGCCTTCACTCCCCAGGCCCTGGCGAACGCCAACTGGGTCAAGGGGCTGGTCACGGCCGTGAGCAGGGCCGGGGCCGAAGTCGCCCTGGGAGAAAGCCACAAGGGGTTCATTGAGGTCAAGACCTTGGGCTGGGCCAGGATTCCCAACACCAACATCTCCCCGGAAGCCGCCGGCCGCGTCAGCGACGCCTCCAGGGTTCTGGCCGTGGGCGACGTTGTCTGGGTTTCGGCCGTCGGGACCTCCGGCACGGCCAACCCGGTGAGCCGGCCCTTCAACCCCGCGGACAAGGCCGCCAAGCCCTACGAAGCGGAGGCCGTCACCCCGGAAACGGTCATTCCCCTATGTCTGGAGCAGATGCCGGATCTGCAGGGGGCCGTGGTTTCCATTGATCTTGAGGCCGGCGATCTGGTGGCCATTGCCGGTGGCTATGCCTTCTCCCCGGAAAGCCAGTTCAACCGCGCCACCCAGGCCAAGCGGCAGCCGGGTTCCTCCTTCAAGCCCATTGTCTATTCCACCGCCCTGGATCACGGCCTTACCGCCGGGACCATCCTTCTGGACGCCCCCTTTGTCCTGCCCGCCTCGGCCGGCAGCAAGATGTGGCGGCCCGGCAACTTTGACGGCAAATTCCTGGGACCGATCCTCCTGCGCACGGCTCTGGCCAAATCCCGCAATCTCTGCACCGTGCGCGTCGCCCAGCAGATCGGCATGCCGGCCATCGTGGAACGGGCCAAACAGCTCGGCATCCCCGGCGATATTCCGGATGTGCTGGCCGTCAGCCTGGGCAGCTATGAAGCCACCCCCCAAATCATGGCCGAGGCCTACACCGCCTTCGCCAACCGGGGCCTGCGCGTCAAGCCGCGTCTTATCCGGGAGGTGCAGAACCGCTGGCAGGAACGCCTGGTTTCCTTTGACCCCGATATCCAGCAGGCCATTTCCCCGCAAAACGCCTACATCATGTCCTACCTGCTCAAAGAAGTGGTCAATGCCGGCACCGCCGCCCGCGCCCGCGTCCTGGGCAGGCCCGTGGCCGGCAAGACCGGCACGTCCAACGACGAGCGCGACGCCTGGTTCATCGGCTTTTCCCCCTACCTGGTGACCAGCGTGTATGTGGGATACGACAACAACGCCCCCATGGGCCGCATGGAAACCGGCGGGCGCGCCGCCCTGCCTATTTTCGTCAAATACCGCCAGCAGGTGGACCCCCTCTACCCGCCGGCCGATTTCCCCGTGCCCCCGGGTATCGCCTTTGCCGCCGTGGACGCCAATACCGGCTATCTGGCCGGGGCCGGGTCCAAGGAAACCTATTTCCTGCCCTTTCTGTCCGGCACGTCGCCCCGCCTCGTCAGCGGACAACCTCTTGAGCGCGGCGACGATGACGTCCGGGTCGTGGAAGAATGGATGAAGCAGACCTACTGATATATGCGGTAAAAAGTAAACTTTTTACCGCAGGATCGTCGGCCGAAAAACGTGGTTTTCGGCCGACTCACGCCGCTTCGCTGCGCATCGGCCGTACGGCCGATGTTTACATATTTCTGCGGTAATCTGGATTAGAGAAACGAGGAATCTGTGCGCATCCTGGTAGTGGACGACGACGGAAACAGTCTGCAAAGCCTGTGCATGGTCCTCAGGGATCTGGGGCACGACCCTGTGGGCCTGCAGGATCCGCTGCTGGCCGTTGAAGAGGCGCGCAAGGACTTCTACCCTCTGGTGATCACGGATATCCGGATGCCGGGGATGGACGGGCTCTCCCTGCTTGCCTTCCTCAAGGAGGAGCCGGAGCTGCGGCGCAGCGACGTGGTCCTGATTACGGGACACGGGGATATGGTCACAGCCGTGGAGGCCTTGCGCAAGGGGGCGTATGATTATCTGAGCAAGCCCATCAACGCGCGGGAGCTGGCCGCCGTTGTGGATCGCTCCGCCGAGCACCAGGCCCTGCTGATCGAAAATCACGCCCTGCGCAACAATCTGGAGCGGGAGGTTTCCCGGGCCACCGCCGGTTTGCGGGAGGATCTGGCCCAGGCCCGCCACCGGCTGCGGGAAGTGGAAGGGATCGGGCTGATTATCGCGGAGTCGCCGGCCATGCGCGATATCCTGGGCGAAGCCCTGATCCTGCATACCGACCCTTCCGTCCCCGTGCTCATTGAGGGCGAAACGGGAACGGGCAAGGAGATTGTGGCCCGCTTCATCCATTACGGAGAGGGGACCACAGATTTGCCCTTTCTGGCCATCAACTGCGCCGCCATTCCCCATGAGCTCTTTGAAAGCGAGCTTTTCGGCCATGAGGCCGGCGCCTTTACCGGAAGCCGGGCCTCCGGGGCGCCGGGCAAGCTGGAGCAGGCCGGCAGGGGAACTCTGTTTTTAGACGAGGTGGCGGAGATGCCCCTCGCCCTGCAGCCAAAACTTCTGCGGGTGCTGCAGGATCGCGCCTTTTTCCGGGTGGGGGGGGTGAAAAAACGCGGCTTTGCCGCCCGCATCGTCTGCGCGGGCAACAGGGATATGGGCGAGATGGTGGAAAACGGCTCCTTTCGCCGGGATCTCTACCACCGCCTGCGGGTGGGCTATATCCGCATTCCTCCCCTGCGGGAACGTCCCGAGGATATCCGCCCCCTGGCCGAACATTTCCTGCGCCGGGAAGCGGAGAAAAAACGCAAAAAGTTTACCGGCATAGAACCCGCCGCCCTGGACGCCCTGCTGCGGCATTCCTGGCCGGGCAATATCCGGGAAATGGAAAATACCATTGAACGGGCCGTACTCATGCACGAGGGGACGCTGCTGCGTCTGGACCAGTTGCAATTCCAGGGGAAAGAGGCCGCCCGGGCCGCGGAGGCAGCCCCGGAATCCGGAGAAAGGCCCCCTTCGCGCCCCTGCGGCTTCCCCCTGCCGGAGGATCACCTGGACCTGGATGCCCACATTGACGACCTGATCCAGGCGGCTGTGGCCCGCTTTGAGGGCAACAAAAGCAAGGCGGCGCAATATTTGGGAATTTCCAGATTTACCCTCCTGCGGCGCTTGCAGGGGCGGGACAAAAAAAAGGAACACTAGGGAAATGCGGATTTATCGGGGCTCCGCCCCGAACCCCGCCGGGGGGCATGATGCCCCCGGACCCCCTCGTTTCGTATTCAATTGAAATA
>JAISNZ010000183.1 GCA_031275955.1 Desulfovibrio sp.
CCGCTTCCGCAAGACCTTGCGCCCAGGCTTCGCGTACCGCCGCCCGCCATATTGCCCGTTCCGTATCGTCTTTGGGCAGGACGGCGGGATTGGGTTTTTCCGGTTCGGGGAACGCGCCGGCCATCAGAAATTCCCGCCAGTGCGGGGCAAAGGGCACAAAGCGGGCCGGTTCAAGGAGTTCATAAGCGGTTTCCGCCGAACTGGCCGTATCCGGCTTTTCAATCCGCAGGGACGCGCCGGAGCGTGTCAGCACCGGAGGCTGGATCAGGGCCGCGCCTTCGGTCATGAGCAAAGGTGAAAAGTCAAAGGCCGCGTCCAGAATCGCCGCATAGCGTTCCGTGGATTCCAGAAGCCGCTTGTAGCGGTACGCTATGGCCGTCTGGAAGGTGACGAGCTGGGCCGCTTCCCGAACCGCAAGAGGCCGCAGCAGAGTGACGGCGGTGGTTTTTCCCTCCGCGCCCTTCATTTCCAGCAGCCCGGCGAGTTCTTCCGGCTCTCCCCGGCGCGGCCCGGCTGAGGCGTCGGCGGAAATATCCACAACCAGATATTGCCCGCCCGCGTCCTCGGCATAGGCAATGTCCGACGTTTCCTCTTTTTCCGCCACCTGCGGCGGCAAAGGGACAGCGGGCGCGGGTTCGGCGTTCTTTCCGGCGCATCCTGTAAGATACGGGGCAAAGCAGAGAGCAAGGGCGGCAAGGAGCGGGAATTTCCTCATGACATGCAGGGAAAAATGCTTGACAAGATCCGGCCCGCCCTCTATATCTCTTCCCATCTTTTTGGGGAGAACTCCGTGAACGCATTTTTCTTCACAGCCGCGCGGCCTTTTCCGGCTGAAACAGATCCGGCATTCTGGTCCGGTTTCTATTTTGGCTTTACCGCCGCCCGCGGTATGGGGGGGAGTGCTGTCAACGGGTAACGAAAGCAGACAGCGTCACTCCAGGGCCGCAGGCGGTACGCCGGCGGCCCTTTTTTGCGCCGCCGGGGCCGGGCGCGCTCCAGGGACGGATGACGAAGACGGGCAGTTCGGAAACGGTCCCTTTTCCGAGAACCGGAAAGGAAGGAAAACGTCTATGCAAGTCGGCAAAGCAATCCGTATGGAGAGGATTTTCAACCGCAATACCCGGAAAAGCATCGTCGTGCCCATGGATCACGGGGTGTCCGCCGGACCTCTCGCGGGACTGGAAGACATGGCCAGGACCGTGGACGAGGTGGCTGAAGGGGGGGCCAACGCCGTGCTCGGCCACAAGGGGCTTGTCCGCTCCGGGCACCGGCAGAGCGGCCGGGATGTGGGCCTGATCCTGCACCTGTCCTCCAGCACTGGCCTGTCTCCGACCCCCAACCACAAGGCGCTGACCGCCTCTGTGGAAGACGCCATCCGTCACGGCGCGGACGGCGTTTCCCTGCACCTCAACCTGGGAGACGCCAATGAGGCGGATATGCTGATGGATTTCGGCCGGGTCGCCCGCGACGCGGAGCGCTGGGGAATGCCCCTCCTGGCCATGATCTACGGCCGGGGCCCCAGCATCCCCAACAGCCTGGACCCCGGGGTGATCGCCCATTGCGCGCGCGTGGGCGCGGAACTGGGCGCGGACATCGTCAAGGTGCCCTATACAGGGGATGTGGACAGCTTCGCCCATGTGGTCGCCTCCTGCTGCGGAGTTCCCGTACTCATCGCGGGAGGCCCGAAAAGCGACGCTACGGAGGATTTTCTCCGCATGGTCAGCGACGCCATGAAGGCCGGGGCCTCCGGCCTGTCCGTGGGCCGCAACATCTTCCAGCATAAAAGCCCGCGCCGCCTGGTGTCCGCGCTGACCTGCATCGTCCATGCGGGCCTCAGCGTGGAACAGGCCCTGCAGAGCATGGGGGACGTTTGAGCCATGAAAAAGGTTCTCTTCAAGGCCGTGCCCTTCCGCAAGGAGGAGGTGACCCTGGCTCTGGAATCCGGCGTGGACGGCCTTCTGGTGCCCGGGGAAGACCGGGACGCCGCCGCCGGCCTCGCCCGTTGCCTTGTCCTGGCGGAAGGAGAGGCGGAGGGGATTGTCCTGGCTTCCCGTGAGGATGAAAGCCGCGCCGCGGCGCTGCTGGACAGCGGACGGACGGTGGTCCTGCGCCGGGGATGGGAAATTATTCCCGTGGAAAATCTCCTGGCCCGCGCGCACGCGGCTGGGTCTTCGGGCGCGCTGGCCCTGGAGGTCGCCGGGGCGGAGGATGCCGCCCTGGCCGCGGGAATCCTGGAAAAGGGCGTGGATATCCTCCTGGTGGTCCGCGAGGGTCTTGCCGACATCGCTGCCATTGTCGCCCTGGCGCGATCCCCCGGCCGCCCCCTTGCCCTGACGGAAGCCGTGGTCACGCATGTCGCCCCTGCGGGGATGGGACACAGGGTCTGCGTGGATACCCTTTCCCTGTTCGCCGCCGGCCAGGGCATGCTGACGGGAAACTCCGCCGCCTTTACCTTCCTGGTCAACGCGGAAACGGAGCATAACGAATATGTGGCCTCCCGCCCCTTCCGCATCAATGCCGGGGCCGTGCACGCCTATGCCCTCATGCCCAAAGACAGGACCGCCTATCTGGAAGAACTGCGCGCGGGCGGGGAGGTGCTCATCGCGGATCACGAAGGGGTCTGCCGGACAGCCGTCGTGGGCAGGGTCAAGGTGGAAAGGCGGCCCATGCTCCTTGTCCGGGCCAGGGCCGGCGACGCGGAAGGCTCCGTCTTCCTGCAGAATGCGGAAACCATCCGCCTGGTCCGGCCGGGGGGAAGCCCGGTGAGCGTGGTCTCCCTTGTCCCCGGCGATACAATCCTCTGCCGCCTGGACGAGGCCGGACGCCATTTCGGCATGCGCATCAAGGAAACCATCAGGGAAGAATGAGATGTGCCCCTCAAATCCCAAAATCCAGGAACCAGCCGCCCCGCCGCCGGACGGCAGGGACGCCCGCCTGGAGCGGCTACGCGAAACCATTGACGCCCTTGACGCCGATCTGCTGGCCCTCCTGAACCGGCGCGCCGCCGCCAGCATGGAGGTGGGCCGGCTTAAGGCGGAAACCGGCGCGCCCGTCTTCCGGCCCGGCCGGGAAGAGGCCCTGTTGGGCCGCCTCCTCGCCGCCAATGACGGCCCTTTGCAGGAAGAACACATCCGGAGCATCTACCGGGAAATCCTCTCCGCCTCGCGAGCCCTGCAGCGCCCTTTGCGCGTCGCCTTTCTCGGGCCGGAAGGCACCTTTTCCCACATGGCCTGCCTTGAGCATTTCAGCTCGGGCGTCAGCTGCGTGCCCATGGCCCACCTGGAGGACATCTTCGAGGCCGTGGAAAAGCGCGCCTGCGAACTGGGCGTCGTCCCCCTGGAAAACGCCGTGTACGGCACCGTTGTCCAGAGTCTGGATCTCTTTGCCCGCTACGAGGTTTTCGTGCAGGCGGAATGGATCAGCCGCATTCACTTAAGCCTCCTGAGCAGAGCCGCCTCCCTGGCCGGCGTCCAAATCGTCTATTCCCATGCCCAGCCCCTGGGCCAATGCGCTTCCTGGTTGCGCCAGAACCTCCCCCAGGCCAAGCAGGTTTCCCTGGAAAGCACAGCCGCCGCCGCCCACCGGGCCTCACGGGAGGAAGACAGCGCCGCCGTGGCCCACGCCGGTCTGGCCGAAAGCCTGGGGCTCGGCATCCTGGCCTCCAGCATCGACGACATCCCCGACAACAGCACCCGTTTTTTCGTTATTGGCCCCTCCCCCGCGGCGGAACCGGGCGCCAACAAGTCCTCCCTCCTTTTCGCCCTGGCCGATAAACCCGGCAGCCTGGCCGGGGTGCTGCACATCCTCGCCGCGGCGGACATCAATCTGAGCAAGCTCGAATCGCGTCCCCTGCGGGAGGAACGCTGGAAATACCTCTTTTTCGCCGATCTGGACTGCGATCTGACGAGCGGGGAAAACGCCCCTGTCCTGCAGGCCATGCGCGACTACTGCCTGCGCCTGCGCGTCCTGGGGGTCTACCCGGCGGCGCGGCGCCCCCCGGCATAGGGACCTGTTGATGAATCCTTCTGAAGCCAATCCGGCCGCGCCGGACAGCCCGGCCGCGGGGGACGCCCGCGACGGGACAGGCTTTGCCCCGCTCTGCGTTGTGGGCGGCAAGGGCCGGATGGGGAGCCTGTTTCTGCGGGAGTGCGCGCGGGCGGGGTATCCTGTGCGCGGCCTGGAGAAGGCTCCAGACCAGGACGACGGCGCGGCGGCCCTGTCCCTCAGCCGTCTTGTCCTGCTCTGCCTGCCCGTTACCGCCCTCGAGTCCGCGCTGCGGGACATCGGGCCGCAGCTTGGGCCGGATCATCTGCTCATGGACATAACCTCCGTAAAGACCCTCCCCCTGCTCTGGATGGAAAGGGCCTTTTCCGGCCAGATTGTCGGCGCGCACCCCCTTTTCGGACCCGAACCGCGGCCGGAGGAGATGCGGGTGGCCCTGGTGCGGGGAAAGAGAACCGGGGATGCCGCCTGCCGGGAGGCGGAAGGCCTCTTTAGGCGGATCGGCTGCGCGACTTTCTGGACCACGGCCGAAGAGCACGACGCCGGCGTCAGTCTGGCCCAGTCCCTGAATTTTACCGTAAGCGCCGCCTATTTCTGCGCCCTGGCCCGCCATAAGGGTATTGAGCCCTTTCTGACCCCTTCCTTCAGACGCCACCTGGAAGGGGCCCGCAAACACCTGACCAGGGACGCCGATATGTTTTGCGCCTTTACGGCCATGAATCCCGAATATCCCAAGGCCCTGGCCCGCTACCGCTCCATCCTGGAGGAGGCCCTGGCCGGAGGTCTGGAGCGCATTGCCGCCGAGGCCGCTCTCTGGTATGCAAAATTCCCCTGATTCCCCGAGGCCCTGCCCGGCGGAGAGGCGGTTTCGCGGGAGAATCAGAACAAGCCGGAGAAAGGCATGAAATACGCTGTGGAACGATCCTCCCTGAACGGCTCCCTCCGGGTCACCAGCTCCAAGTCTCAGACCATGCGGGCCATCCTGCTTGCCTCCATGTCCCCGGATACCAGCACCATCCGCCATCCCCTGGCCTCTCCGGACACGGAGGCCATGATCGCGGCCTGTTCCGCCTTCGGCGCGCGTATTGAGCGGCATGGGGACAGCCTTGTCCTTGCCGGGGCGGGAAACAGGCTGGCTGTGCCCCGGCAGGTGATCGACGTAGGCAATTCCGGGCAGGTCCTGCGTTTCGGCGCGGCCATGGCCGCCCGCCTTCCCCTCTATACCGTGTTCACGGGGGATGAATCCGTCTGTTCCCTCCGGCCCATGCAGCCCCTGCTGGACGCGCTGACCTGCCTGGGAGCCTTTGCCGTGTCCAGCAGGAACGACGGACATGCCCCCATTATCGTCAAAGGCCCGGTCCGGCCCGGCCGCGCGCGCATGGACGGCCGGGATTCGCAGCCGGTTTCCGCCATGCTCCTGCTGGCCGCCTTCCTTCCGGGGACCACCCGTCTGGAGGTGGAGTCTCCCGGCGAACAACCCTGGATCGATCTCACCCTGTCCTGGCTGGACAGGCTGGGCGTCCCCTGCAGCAACGAAAACTACAGCGCCTATACGCTGACGGGCCCGAGCGCCTGTCCGGGTTTTCGCTACACCGTGCCGGGGGACTGGAGTTCCGCCGCCTTCCCCATTGCCGCGGCCCTGGCGACCAATTCCGCCCTTACCCTGGAGAACATGGACATCCGCGATCCCCAGGGAGACAAGGCGGTGCTCGCCCTCTGGGAACGCATGGGCGCCCGTTTCACCATTGACGAAGGGGCCGGAACCGTTTTCGTCCACCAGCACCAGGGCCTGCATGGGACCGGAATGGACGTGAACGCCGTCATTGACGCGCTCCCCGTGCTGGCCGCGGTGGCCTGTTTCGCCCAAAGCCCCACCGTCATCACGGGCGCGGCCATTGCCCGGCGCAAGGAAAGCGACAGAATTTCGGCCATTGCCGGGGAACTTGCCAAAATGGGGGCCAGGATTGAGGAACAGGAGGACGGGCTGACCATATACCCCGCCGTGCTGCGCGGCGCCGTCGTGCATTCCCGGCGCGATCACCGCATTGCCATGGCCCTGACCGTGGCGGGTCTGGCCTGCGGCCGGACCGTCGTTGAGGACACGGCCTGCGTCGCCAAGAGCTTTCCGGGCTTCGCCGCCGCCCTGCGCGGCGTCGGGGCCTTCATCCGGGAATACGTCTGAAACCATGAACATCCTGCTCATCGGCTTCAAATCCTGCGGCAAAAGCACCCTCGGCGCCCGGCTGGCCTCGCTGGGCGGCAGGGTCTTTCTGGATGCCGACACCCTGGTGGAGGATCTCGTCTGCCGCCTTCAGGGCGCGCGGCTGTCCTGCCGGGAGATCTATGCCCGCTTCGGGGCTTCCTTTTTCCGGGACATGGAGACGCGGACGCTGCGGACATTGTCCCGGCTGGACAATGCCGTGATTGCCACCGGCGGCGGGGTTGTCCTGCGGCCGGAAAACATCCCTCTGCTGCAGGCCGCCGGGCTGTGCGTCTTTCTGGATCTTCCCCTGCCCGTTCTGGCAAGGCGGCTGCAAGGGCAGGCGGATTCCCCCCTGTTCCGGGAAAGGGGGATTGCCGCCGTTTACGAGGAAAGGCGCCCCCTGTATCTGGCGGCGGCCCGCCTTTGCCTCAGCGCGCGGGGGGACGAGACGGCGGATTCCCTTGCCCGCGCCCTTGTCCGCCGCATCCGGGAGGAAGGTCATGGCCAGTAACAGCTTCGGAACCCTGTTCCGCTACTCCACCTGGGGAGAAAGCCACGGCCCCGCCCTGGGCGTCGTCATTGACGGCTGTCCCGCCGGCATTCCCCTGGACGAGGGCCTGATCAACCAGGACCTCGCCCGCCGCGCCCCGGGATCTTCGCCCTACGCCAGCCCGCGGCGGGAAGAGGACAGGGCCGTCCTCCTCTCCGGAGTCTTTGCCGGTTGCAGCACAGGGGCGCCCCTCAGCATCCTGATTGAAAACACGAACGCGGATTCTTCCGCCTATGACGACACGGCCTCCCTGCTCCGTCCGGGACACGCCCAGTTCACCTACCTGCGCAAATACGGCCTGTTCGATCATCGCGGCGGGGGCAGGTCTTCCGCGCGGGAGACGGCGGGACGCGTCGCCGCCGGGGCCGTGGCCCGGCAGCTGCTCAGAGGCGCCGGCATCTCTGCGGGAGCCTTTTTATCCCAGGCGGGCGAGGCCCGCGCCCCGGAGACGCCGGCAGAGGAAGCTCTGGCCTTCGCCAGCGCGAGTCCTGTCTTTGCCCCCTGCGCGGAGGCGGAACAGTCCTTCAGGCGGGAGATCGACGCCGCCCGGGAGGCCGGGGATTCCGTGGGCGGCATAGTCGCCTTTGTGGCCCGGGGGGTCCCGCCGGGGCTTGGGGACCCGGTATACGGCAAGCTGGAGGCCCTTCTGGCGAGCGCCATGCTGAGCATTCCAGCCAGCAGGGGATTTGACATCGGGGAGGGGTTCGCGGCGGCCTCCCTGCGAGGGTCTGCCGGCAACGACGGCTTCACGGCCCGGGAGGGCATCCCCGTGCCTGCCGGCAACAGGGCCGGAGGCGTCCTCGGCGGCATCAGCACGGGGATGCCCGTCTATGGCCGGGTCGCCTTCAAGCCGGCCTCCGGCATCCTGCTGCCGCAACGGACTGTGGATCTGAAGGGCCGGGAGGCGGAATTTCGCCTCCCGGCCCGTTCCCGCCATGACCCCTGCGTGGCCGTACGCGCCGTGCCCGTGGTGGAGGCCATGTGCCTGCTGGTGCTGGCCGATCTCTGGCTTCTGAACCGTTCCGCCAGGGCCTGATCCCTCCGCTTCCCCGCGGCGCTTGGACATAGAGCCGCCAGGTTGTTTGTACAAAACAAAGCCAACTCTCTGAAGCAAAAAACAGCTCAGAGGACTATCAGGAGATGTTCTGGGCCGTTGCCGCCTGTCTTTTCACTCTCACCTTGACCGCGATGGGCTTTGCGGCCTTAGCTTCTTCCTCGGTCGGCTTTCCGGCCCCGCGCCGGGTCCACAGTTGCATGGACTTCATTTTTTCTTTGCGCACTTTTTGCAAATTCTTGCACACAAGAGCCTCCTTGCGCTTGAAACCGTACTTTTCCCGGTATTCGGCCGGCGTCAGTCCATGAGAGGCAAGATGCCTTGTGGTAATGAGCTTGAATGTTTTGCCGCACTCAAGACAGAGCACGGAATTTGCCCTTATCCCCTTGTTTGCCGGAATTTCGGATTTTTCTGTTTCCTCGGAATGGGAATCGACACCAAGAGAAGAAATGCTCCTGGTCAGCTTTATAACCATGTTCACAATTTCCTCTTCGGACATTGGCCGCACAGAGGCTTGGGCCTTGACAATTTCAAGGGCAATTTGATGAGAATTTTCTGACATGTCCTGCTCCATTGCTTGGGATTTTTAACTGGTGCGAAATTCTTATACTCAGAAAAATGAAAAAGCAATAGGGTTTTTTGCGCGCCCTGGAGTATCGCCTGCCTGCCAATGTCGTTGAGGGACTGCGCATTCTGCAAAGCAGACCGACTGTAGCCGGCAGCGGAACATTTTAGAATCCATCCTATATGTAAAATAAGATGGTTACATCGAAAATAGTCTGGAAGTTCGGCCTAAACCGTATTGACCGGCGCGCCGCGCAGGAATGCGTCCAGGTTGTTCACGGCGGTATCCATGATTCTTTGCCGGCATTCCAGGGACGCCCAGGAAATATGCGGCGTGATGATGCAGTTCCTTGCCCGCAGCAGGGGGTTGTTTTCTTCGATGGGTTCTCTGGAGACAACGTCAAGTCCCGCAGCGCGGACTTTCCCCGAGTTGAGGGCATCGGCGAGGTCCTGCTCCACAATGAGCGGGCCGCGCGAATTGTTGATGATGATTACGCCGTCCTTCATTCTGGCGATGCTGTCCCTGTTGATGATGCCGCGCGTCTCCGGGGTGAGGACGCAGTGGAGCGCGATGACGTCGGAGGCGGCCAGAAGTTCGTCCAGAGAGACGTATGCGCCGATTTGTCCGCCATCGTCATCCGGGTATGCGTCATAGGCCAGGACGCGCATGGACAGGGCTCTTGCGATGCGGCCCGTTGTCCGGCCTATGCGGCCGAAGCCGATGACGCCCAGGGTTTTCCCGGCCAGTTCCAGGAGAGGGTAGTCCCAAAAGCACCAGTCAGGGCCGGCCGCCCATCTGCCCTCTTTGACCGCCTGCCCGTGATGCCCCACGCGGTTTGCGATTTCCAGAAGCAAGGCTATGGCGAATTGCCCGACGGCCGCGGTCCCGTAGGTGGGGACATTGGTGACGATCAGGCCCTTTTCTCTGGCGGCGGCCATGTCGATGACATCATAGCCGGTGGACAGCAGGCCGATGTAGCGAAGGTCAGGGCAGGCCTCCAGGGTTTTCCGCGGGAGCCGCGTTTTGTTGACGATGGCGGCTTCAACCCCGTCGAGGCGTTGCGGGACAAGATTCTCCGGCGTCCTGTCATATACCGTCAGGGAGCCCAGTTTCTCAAATCCGTCCCAGTTCAGATCGCCGGGGTTTTCCGTATACCCGTCCAGAACGACAATGTTCATAGCTGTGGTCCCCCTTGGTCCTGATTCCCGCAGAAATCAGACCATAAAGGAAGTTTCGGTGAAACTGCTCTGTGGCCTTTTACGCTCTAACTTTCATAATAGGACCGCAGCCACTGGCTCCTGATGGGATGGCGGAGTTTGCGCAGGGCCTTGGCCTCGATCTGGCGGATGCGTTCCCGGGTGACGTTAAAGAGTTTGCCGACCTCCTCCAGGGTATGATCGGATTTTTCCCCGATGCCGAAGCGCTTGCGCAGGACCTGTTCCTCGCGGGGGGTAAGATCGGCGAGGATCGTGGCGATTTGCTCGGACAGTCTGGTATTGACCACTTCCTCGGCGGGCGGCACGGCCTTTTTGTCCTCAATGAAGTCGCCCAGGCTGGAATCTTCCTCGTCGCCGATGGGGGTCTCCAGGGAAATGGGCTCCTTGGCGATTTTGAGGACCTTTTTCACCTTGTCCAGGGGATAATCCATGCGTTCGGCGATCTCCTCGGGGGTGGGGTCGCGTCCGAATTCCTGGACCAGATAGCGGGAGGTGCGGATGAGCTTGTTGATGGTTTCGATCATGTGGACGGGGATGCGGATGGTGCGGGCCTGATCCGCTATGGCCCGGGTGATGGCCTGGCGGATCCACCAAGTGGCGTAGGTGGAGAATTTGTAGCCGCGCTGGTATTCGAATTTGTCCACAGCCTTCATCAGGCCGATATTGCCTTCCTGGATGAGATCCAGAAATTGCAGCCCCCGGTTGGTGTATTTTTTGGCGATGGAAACGACCAGGCGCAGGTTGGAACGGATGAGTTCCTGCTTGGCGCGCATGGCGACGCTGTTGCCGCGCTTGATGCGCCAGAGAACCTCCTCCAGGTCGCTGACGTTGTGGCAGCATTTTTCCTGAAGGCGGGCAAGAATTTCTATCTTCCCCAGGATCATTTCCTTGAAGGAGAAGAGATCGTCCACGGAAAGATCCAGGATCTCCGCGGCCGCCGCAGGGGTGATCCGGCGTTCGTCCAGCTGCTTGAAGAAATCCACGATTTCGGCCTGGGTGCGGCCGGTGACCAGGATGTAAGCGGAAAGATCGCGCTGGCAGTTGTTCATCTGGCGCATATGATCTTCCACTGTTTCAATGATCCGGTCAATGAGGGTCTTTTCCAGCTTGATGTCGCGCAGGCGGACAACTATTTTTTCCTTGTAGTTGACGATCTCCTTCTGCAGGGCGGCCACACGGCGCTGCAGCGTGCTGCATTCATCCAGGCGCTGATAGAGTTTGCGTTTTTTGGAATAGGTCTGCTTGATTTCGTCCAGAAGGAGGATGACCCGCTGGCGCTGGTTCATTTCGTCTTCGCTGGGGTCGTCTTCCTCGATGGTTTTGACCACATCCTTGAGTTTGATGCGGTTATGCTTGAGATCTTCCCCGACGTTGATGAGTTCCTCCACGGCCACAGGCACTTCCACCAGGGCGTAAAGGACATCCTGTTCACCTGTTTCAATCTTTTTGGCAATCAGGACCTCGCCTTCGCGGTCCAGCAGGGGCACGGCCCCCATCTCGCGCAGATACATACGCACAGGGTCGGTGCTGCGGGAGGAGTAGTCCGCGCTATCGTCGTCTTCCACCAGATCAAGGGAAGCCTCCGCCACAGGATCTTCTTCCGGTTCCCCGGCGGAAACGGCTAGCTTTTTGCCGTCCTTTTCCGAATCCACAATGGCGATTTCCAGTTGATCAAAAATGCCGATGATTTCTTCCACCTGCTCGGGGGAAGAGGCCTCCGTGGGCAGGGCCTTGTTCACCTCGTCAAAGGTCAGAAATCCCATCGTCTTTCCTTTGGTGATCAATGTCTTGATTTGTTGGATGTCCTTGATATTACCCATGGAAACTCCCGTGTTTTCTTTTTTGCAGCAGGGTCTCGTTCAGGGCCTGCAGGAGATCCGCTTCGTCCCCCGCCGGGACGTTTCTGCGCAGGACATGCGCGGCGGCGGATTCCTGCCGCTCCAGACAGCGTCTGGCAATGGCGGAGCGGATGGCGTTAAGCTCTTCTTTTTCATGTTCCGGGGGCGGGGCCAGCATGACCCGGTGCCGTCCCCAGAATTCCTTTTCCCGCTCGTCCAGTTCCTGAACGATACTGTCGGGGGCAAAGGCGGGTCCGCATTTTTCCACCTTCTCCCAGAAGGCGGCAGCCCAGCTTTCCGTCAGCAGAAGGGCCGCGCCGGCTTCGCGCAGGGCGGGCAGATGATGGGGAAAGCGGACCACGAAATTCATTATTGCCCGATCAAAGGCGTCCTTGTCCATGGAGGGCACGGGAACATTGCCGTCTCCGCGGGGCCGGCCGGCGGCCGATCCTGGCAGGACGCGGGCGGGCAGGTCCCGGCGCAGGGCGCGCTCGTCCAGATCCAGCCCCTGGCTCAGGCGGGAGATGTAGCGGGACAGGAGTTCCGGCATCTGCACCCGGGAAAGGAAATTTTTCACCCACTCCAGGGTCTCGCGCGGGGCCTGCCCCGAGAGGGAGCGGATGCAGAAATCCAGGCCGTCCGGAGCGAAGCGGCGCAAATCCTCAAAGGCCTCCCTGCCCCGGCTGTGGAGCAGGCTGTCGATATCTTCCTGATCCGGCAAAAGGACGACAGAGCAGGACATGCCCCGGGCCAGGATCATCCCGCAGGCGCGCAGGGCCGCTTTCCGGCCGGGAGGATCCCCGTCGAAGATCAGTTCCAGCCGGGAGCAGAACCCTGCCAGACGGTGGATCTGTTCCTCGGTCAGGGCCGTGCCCAGAACCCCGCAGGCGTTTGCCTGGCCGAACTGGTTCAGGCTGAGGACATCCAGATAGCCTTCGGTGAGCAAGGCTGTCTTCTGGGCGGTGATGGCCCGGCGGGCCTGGAAAAGGCCGTAGAGATGCTCTCCCTTTTTGTAGATGGCGGAGTCCGTGCTGTTGATGTATTTGGCGGAGTCTTCGCCCCCGAGGATGCGGCCGCCGAAGGCGATTGTCCGGCCGGCGGGGTTTTTGATGGGAAAGATCAGCCGGCTGCGGAAACGGTCATAGGCGCCGCGATCCCCGGCGGCGAGCAGGCCGGCCTCAATGCCCTGCCGGGGGGAAAACCCGGCCCGGCGCAGGGTGTCGGCCAGCCCCTGCCATTGGGGCAGGGCCCAGCCCAATTCAAAGGTCTCGATCACAGCCGGATCGATTCCGCGGCCGGCCAGATAGGCGCGGCAGTCCCGGCCGGCTTCGGCGGCCAGGTTTTCGCGAAAATGGACCCGGGCGAGATCGCAGATGCGCAGGGCCGTCTGCCGCAGGTCGCGCGTCGCCGCGGCCCGGGGGTCCGGCCGGATGTCCTCCGGGGAGATTCCCGCTTCCTCGGCAAGGGCCTCCAGGGTTTCCCGGAAATCCAGGCCGGAAATCCTCTTGTAAAATTCGATGACGTCGCCGGCGGCCTGACAGCCGAAGCAGTAAAAAAAGCCTTCTTCCTCGTTCACGGAGAAGGAGGGCCGGGTTTCCTGGTGGAAGGGGCAGGGCGCGACCCAGCGTCCGCCTACCCGGCGCAGATCCACATAGCGCCTGACGATATCCAGGATGTTGACGCGGGCCTTGATTTCCCTGGCTACGGCCTTCCGGGGCATATTACTTTAGCTCCACAATGGTCATGCCATCGCCGCCGCGATCTTCCGGCGCCAGGCGAAAGCCCGCGACAGCGGGAAAAGTCCGCAGAAAGGTGTGCAGTTCGCGCCGCAACGCCCCGGTTCCCCGGCCATGCACCACCTCAAGATCAGAGCGGCCGGCGAGGACGGCCCCGTCAAGAAATTTTTCCAGTTCCCTGACGGCAACATCAGCACGCAAACCCCGCAAGTCAAGATGCAGGGGAAAAGGAACCGCCGCGGAGTCTCCGCTCCTGAAAAGGCCGCCCGCCGCGGGCGCAATATTCTCCGCCGGAGCGAGATCGGCGGCGTCCGCCCAGAGGGAGACCCCGTCCAGATCCAGGCGGACCCGTTTTTTGCGCACATCCACTTCCAGCACGGCGCCCACCCGCTTCCAGGGAACATGGCGGAGCCTCTGGCGGATATGGATGGCGGCGAGATCCAGAGCGGGCGGCGGCCCTTCCCCCGCGGACTCTGCTGTGGGCGCCGCCAGCGGGGAACGCAGGCGGGAAAGTTCTTTGAGGGCCTGTTTGTGGCTGAGGCGGGCGGCCTTCCATTCCGCGAGGATGTGCCGGGCGTCGGCCTGAATGGAGCGAAAAAGGAGAATCCGCTCCCTGGCGGAGTCCTCGGCAAGGCGCCGGCGCGTTTCTTCCAGGGCGCGTTTTTCCCGGGCCAGGGCGGCCAGTTCCGTCTCCCGGAGCACCGCCAGGCTGTTGAGGCGATCCACCAGGGCGGAGGTGTCCTCTCCGCCCAAAAGGAGGTATTGTTCGGCTCTGGCCAGGATTTCTCCGGGCAGGCCGTGTTCGCGGGCCGCAGCCAGAGCCTGGCTGGCCCCCACCTGGTCATAGGCCAGACGGAAGAGGGGACGTTTGCTCGCGGGGTCGAAAAGGACCGAAGCCGCTCGCACTCCCTGGGAGGACAGGGCATAGGCCTTGAGAGCCGGAAAATGGGTGGCGGCGCAGACAAAGGCGCCGCGGGACATGGCGGCGTCCACCACGGCCTGGGCCAGCGCCGCCCCCTGGGAGGGGTCTGTGCCGGCTCCGAACTCATCCAGAAGGAGCAGGGAGTCCGGGCCCAGGGCGGGCCAGACGCGGGCCAGATGGGCAATCTGGGCCGTGAAGGTGGAGACGTGTTCATCCAGGCTCTGCTCGTCGCCAATGAAGGCGTGTATCTGCCCCCAGAGGGGCAGACGGCTGCCCGCTTCCACCGGCGCCGGCAGGGCGCACAGCGTCATCAGGGCCGTAAGGCCCAGGGTTTTCAGGGCCACGGTCTTGCCGCCGGCGTTGCCGCCGCTGATGACCAGAGCCTGCTTGCCGGGCGGCAGTTCCAGGGTGCCGGGGACGATTCCGGCCGGATCAGCGGCGGGGAGGGGCGCGTCAGTTTCGCCGCGGGACTGCCGCAGGGCCGCCAGGGCGCGGACAGCCGGGGGGGATGCGGCCAGGGCCAGCAGGGGATGACGGGCTTCGCGCAGCAGGACGCCTCCGTCCGACTCCAGCAGGACCAGGCGGCCGTCATAGCAGCGGGCCAGGGCGTGGCGGGCCTTAAGCAGATCCACATCCACCAGGAAATCGCGGCAGGCGTGGATGCCCGGCAGTTCATCCCGGACGAGGCCGGTGAGAAAGACAAAGATCCTGCGCTCTTCCTCCCGTTCTTCGCGCTTGAGTTCCTGAAGGCGGTTGTTGATCTCCACCAGGAACAGGGGTTCAAAGTAGCAGGTTTCTCCCGTCTGGGAATAATAGTGGATGACTCCCTGCAGCCTGCCCTTGAAATTGGTCTTCAGGGGCAGGACATAGCGGTCCGAGGACAGGGTCATGAAGTCGTCCTGCAGATAGTGCAGGATATTGTATTCCACGGCGAAGTCCCTGACCTTGCGGATGCACTGCTGGTGCAGGCGGCGCAGCTCGCCCCGGACCAGGGACAATTCCGGCGAAGCCTCGTCGCGCAGGAAGGCTTCCTCGGACAGGCAGCGGGACAGGCCGGAAAGGCTCCGGACCGGCAGGGGCAGCTCCCGGCAGCGATCCAGCCAGAGAGGCCAGGCGTTTTCCCGTTCCCCGGCCAGGCAATCACGGCGCAGTTTGTCGGCCTGGACAAGCATGCGGCGCAATTCCCAGAGTCCTTCCAGGTCAAGGACGGAGGAAGGGCGCTGAGTATAGCGCAACAAATCATCCAGGGAGGCGAAGGGCAGGAGGACGCACTCGCTCCTTTGCGCCCAGAGGCGGCCTTGCTCGAAGAGGGCCGCCTGCAGCCGGATTTCCTCCGGATCGTTCCGGGGCCGCAGGGCCAGACAGGCCTGGCGGCCGGGCTCCGAAACGGCGAATCCGGCCAGATAGTCCAGCACCTTCGGCAGTTCAAGGGCGGAAATCGCGTGCATATCCATGGGACGTCCGGAATGGCGGCCAGACCCGCGGGAATTACAGGGTCTGGAGGACGGCCTTCACGGCGGCGCTGGCCGCCTTTCCGTCCAGACGGGCCTTGTGGGCGGCGGTCAGGCGCTGCATCACCCTGCCCATGTCTCTCATTCCCGAGGCGTTGACCGCGGCGACGGCCGCCCTGACGGCTTCAACCAGATCTTCCCCTTCCAGGGGCTTGGGCAGGTAAGAACGGAGAATGGCGTGTTCGGCGGATTCCTTGTCCGCAAGATCCTGGCGTCCGGCGAGGCGGAACTGCTCCGTGGAATCCTGGCGCTGTTTGCATTGCCGGGCGATGACGGTCAGAATGTCCTCGTCCGTGGGCGGGCGCAGATGCTCCACCTGAAAGTTCTTGAGCGCCGTCTTGAGCAGGCGCAAGACCCCAAGGCGCAGGACGTCCCTGGCCTTGTAGGCGGCGACATAATCCTGTTCCAGTTGTTCCGCAAGGTTCATGGCGTCAGGGCAGGCAGGAGTTGGGGAATGGCGGAGCGGGATCTTGCGGGACAGGAGCCGGAGCGGAGGCAGGGGAACAGGGGTCTCTTCGCTCCGAAGGGGTCTGCTCGCGAATCCCCGCCGGGGCAAGCGGCGGATCAGGGAGAATCCTGATTTTCGGGAGAAAGAAGGGGGCAGAGGCCCCCTTCCTTCGACTTTGTCCGCGCAATCACGGATATCTTTCCTTCGCGCCCGGCCCTTGCGTATTTCCGAAGGAAAAGATCCCGGATGCTGCCGCTCAAGATAATCTTCTGAATTCACCGCCGCTCCCGAAAAAACGGGAGCGCGCGGTTTTCTGTTTGTTCCCGCATGCTGGTTACGGACAATACCCTCTACGCCATGCTCAACTTTCTGATTTTCTTCATCAGCCGTTTGCGGGCGGCGGCCTTTTTCTTCTTGCGCATGACGCTGGGTTTTTCATAGTGCTGGCGTTTTTTCATTTCTGAAAGAATGCCGGCCTTTTCCACCTGCTTCTTGAAGCGGCGAAGCGCGATGTCAAAGCTGTATTCGTTCTCGTTCAGGTAGACCCCTGGCAAAAACCTCACCCCCTTTCGCGGCGCTGCCAGATGGGCGCCACTCAGGCGCGGCCATTCGGGCAAAAAATACGCATATTCGATTTCGGCAAAAAAGGCAAGCGTTCTGCCGGACAAACTGGATTTTCTTTGAGGGGGCTTTGCCCCTCAAACTCCTTTGGCATCCTGACAGGATGCCTTCGCCCTCACGGACGTTCGGGACGAACGACCCTGCGCCCCCGCTCCCTGCCGCCAGGGAATCCGCAATGAAGGGTCCGGGGGGAAGGTTTCCCCCCCGGCGGGGTCCGGGGCCGGAGCCCAGGCTCAGCAGGCCTTCCCTAGTGGTCGCCCTTGCGCAGATCCCGGAGGGATTTCAGGATCACAAAACCCAGGCCGGCGCCGATCACGAAAAGAGCGGCGTAGAAGGCCCCGAAAAAAATGGCGTGATCCGGCAAAAACCAGGGAATATCCTGAGGCAGACAGCTATGGAGGGTTTCTCCGAAACGGATCATGGGCAAAACCTATTTCACGGTATCTTTAAGAGTTTTCCCCACCCGGAATTTCACGACCTTGGTGGCCGGGATTTTAATCACTTCGCCGGTGCGGGGGTTGCGTCCCTTGCGTTCCTTGCGGCTCTCCACGGCAAAGGTGCCGAAGCCGGTCAACGTCAATCTTCCTTCCTTCACCAGTTGATCCTGCACGGAGACCAGAAAGGCGCTCAGCGCCTTTTCCGAGGCAACCTTCGTCAAACCGGCCTTTGCCGCGATTGTGTCAACCAAATCGGCCTTTGTCATACCTTCCTCCTGCGAAATTCCGGATGGGTTACGGTGAAGGGGGCAAGCGAACCAGGGATGCAAAAAACGCGAAGAAGGGGGTTCTTCGTCCACGGTTATACTGACAGCCTATGCAAAACATATTTTGCCCGTTGCCGTCAATCCCTCCGGCAAAAAATCCCTGTCCCGGCGAGGAGATGAAAGGCTTCCACCGGCAGGGCCTCGGGACGCAGGCGGGGATCGATGCCGAGATCCTCCAGCAGGCGCGCCTCGCCTCCGGCGGCGCGGATGGTCGTGCCGAGCTGCTTGCGCCGGTTCTGAAAACACAGCCGGAGGGTCCGGGCAAGGGCGGCGGGGGAAAAGGGGCGCGGGGCGCGGGGAGAAAGGGACAACACGGCTGAATCCACTTTGGGCCTGGGGAAAAAAACCTGGGGCGGCACGAAGAATTCCAGGCGGGGGACGGTAAAGCTCTGGACCCAGACGGATAGGGCTCCATAGGCGGCCTTTCCCGGTCCGGCGGCCAGGCGGAGCCCCACCTCCTTCTGGACCATGAAGACCGCCCCGGCAAAACCGGGAGACCGGCTGACCAGTTCCCAGATCAGGGGCGAGGCCACATTGTAGGGCAGGTTGCCCAAAAATTTCCAGGGATCGGAAAACCGCTCCCAGGCAAAGGCCAAGGCGTCGGCCAGGATGACGGAGACCCGCCCCTTGTCCATCCGTTCTCTGGCCCAGTAGGCGTCCTTTTCCAGGAGGACAAAGCGGGCCGGGTTGCGCTCGCGCACAATTTCCGTCAGGGCGCCGGCCCCCGGACCTATTTCCAGAACGCTGTCCTTCGGGCCGATGTCCAGGGCGCGGACAATCTTGCGGGCAATGTTCGCGTCCTTGAGAAAGTGCTGTCCCAGGGATTTCCGGGGCCGGGGAGACGCGCCGGCCCGGCGCGGATTATGGACGCGGCTGTAGCTGTAGTCCGGCTTCATGGTCTTCCCGGCAGACGGCGTTTCAGCTCCAGCAGGAGGCGCCGCCGGAGCAGAGGATTGACCAGGAGGAGCAGGGGCGCCTCGGCCGCGGCGGTCCAGGCCTGGGACAGGGCCTCACGGCGGCGGCCCAGGGAGAGCAGCGCCCCTGCCGCCCGCAGCCGGGCGGCCTGGCGGGAAGCGGGGGGAAAGCCGGGAATATCCAGCATGGCCAGGGCCAGCCGGTAGTTGTCCCTGGCTCGGAGTTCGCCCTGCCGCGCGTCCCTGCTGGTCTGGCCCGGATGGATCCGAATCCGGGCCAGGGGCGCGGACAGGCTTGCCGCCCGGCATCCCCGGCGCAGGAGGGCGATCCACAGGGCTTCGTCCTGGGCATAGGGAAAATCCTCCGGATAGCCGCCGGCTTCCCGCACGGCGCGGGAATGATGAAGTAATTAACTGATGT
>JAISNZ010000011.1 GCA_031275955.1 Desulfovibrio sp.
CAGCTTCCAACGTCGCGCCCATATTATGGAAGAGGGGAACCGTCTGGCCGCAACGAAAAACGGGCAGGTTATCTGGAACGAATCCTTACTGGATGAGGTCAAGGGATTATGCGAATTGCCCGCCCCCATACTGGGCGGTTTCGCGCCGTCCTATCTTGAAGTTCCCCGTGAAGTTCTGCTCACCAGCATGGAAACCCACCAAAAAAGTTTCGGCGTGGAAGGGAAAGAGGGAACGCTCCTGCCCTATTTTCTTACCGTCCTGAATCTGGAGCCCAAGGATCCGGATCTGGTGAGAAAAGGCTGGGAAAGAGTTCTGCGCGCCCGCCTGGAAGACGCCCGCTTTTTCTGGCAGACCGACCTGGCCGCCGGTTTTGACGTCTGGCTCAAAGCCCTTGATTCCGTCACCTTCCTTGCGCCCTTGGGCAGCATGGGCGATAAAAGCCGCCGCCTTGCCAACCTTTGCGCCTGGCTGACGGAGCGGGTCCGCTTTGTCGATCCGGTTCAGCCCCTGGAAAAGGATCAGGCCGTGCGCGCCGGCCGGCTGTGCAAGGCGGATCTGGTTTCGGAAATGGTCAGGGAGTTTGATACCCTGCAGGGAATCATGGGCGGTATATACGCCCTGCGCATGGGAGAATCGGAAAATGTGGCCCAGGCCATCCGGGAACAATATCTCCCAGCCGGTCCTGAGTCTCCTTTGCCGGCCACCCTGTACGGAGCCTTTCTTTCTCTGGCGGACAAGGCCGATACCCTGACGGGCTGCTTCGGCCTGTCCATGATTCCCACCGGCACGGCCGACCCTTACGGCCTGCGCCGGGCCGCCCTGGGCATCGCCCGCATCATTCAGGAAAAAGGACTCCGCCTGGATCTTTTCGCCTTCTTTGCCAAGGCGCTGGAAGAATACGGACCGCGCGTCTGGAAACTCTCCCCCGAACAGGCCCTGCCTCGCCTGCGTGATTTTTTCACCTTGCGTCTGAAGAACCATCTCATCGCCGGCGGCGCCGAAACCTTGCTGACCGAAGCCTGCCTTCTGGCGGACGCCTCCGATGTCTGGGCCGTCTCCGCCCGCCTTTCGGCCCTTGCCGCCTTCAGCCGCAGCGCGGATTTCCCCCAAGCCATGCTCACCTTCAAACGGGCCGCCAATATTATCAAACAAGGGCAGGACGAGGCCCTTCCTCTCGACGGCGCATACTCCCCCGGCCTCTTCACCGATGATGCGGAAAAATCCCTGGCCGCAGAACTCGAACGCCTCTCTCCTCTTTTTACCGAACTCCAGCAATCCGACCGCTATCCGGAACTTTTCCTCCTCCTGCGGGACCTGCGTCCCTTCATCGACGCCTTTTTCGATCAGGTCATGGTCATGTGCGAAGACGCCTCCATCCGCCAAAACCGTCTCAATCTGCTGCAGGCTTTCGTTTCCCGCCTTACCTGTCTGGCGGACTTCACGGCTTTGCAGATATAGAGCAAGTTACCATGGAAAAGGCATAATTTGCCCTGCGGGGATTTGCCTGCAAATCCCCGCAGCCGGATTGCCGCCAGGCGAAAGCGCTTCGCCGGTACGCGGCAAGCGGAAAGCGAAATCGCCGCAGCCTCCCCCCAAAAGACGCCAACCTTTCCCCGGCATACTGGTTCAACAGATTGGGCAGAAAGCGAATATGGAACCGACAGGACCCCCATCCCCGCGGAGCCGCGGCCTTCCGCCGGCCGTCATTGCCCTGACGCGCGGCTTTCCCCCCTACGCGCGGCCCTTTTCCCCGGCTGTTCTGATGGGCAGGGATTCCCTTTTGGGAGAACGCCTTTCCCCCTCCCTGCAGGCATACCTCAGCAATGTCCGCCCTCCGGATAAAAACAGCCCGGCCGGAAGAAGCGGCGCCGGGATTCCCCTGACCCCGCCAAAGGAAGAAACGGCGGGCGAAGATCCCTTCGCTGTCCCGGCTGTTGTCTATCTTGCGGAAGAGGTCACCTCCACCTTTGATCTGGCCTGGAAACTTCTGGAAACGGACGCCCTGCCTCCCTGGGGAGCTGTTCTGGCCGCGCGCCAGACAGAAGGCCGCGGACAATACCGCCGCAGCTGGCAGTCCCTTGCCGGGAATCTGCATCTGACCTTCCGCCTGCCGGAAGGAGCGAATCCGGGAGGCGGAGCCGCTTCCGTTCTTACCGGCTATCTTCTGGCCTCGGCCTTCCGGCGTCTGGGATTCCCCCTGTCCCTCAAATGGCCGAACGATCTCCTCCTTGGGGATCGGGACAAGGTGGGAGGCATTTTGCTGGAAGAAAGGGGAGGGATCCTCCTGGCCGGAGTGGGGATCAATCTGGCGCATGCCCCCAGGCCCGAGGATCTGCGCCGGAAGGCGGCAACGCCGGCAGGTACCCTGTTCGGGGATCGCGGGGAGGAGCGTTTTCCGTCTCCTTTCGCCCTGTGGCGATCCCTTGTGGGGGCGGCCATTGTGGAGTATACCCGGAATGTGGCCCACCGGGGACTCTCCGAAATTCTGGCGGATCTTGTTCCCCTCCTGGCATGGAGGAATTCTCCGGTTATCGTGACCGATGGCGGCGACACCCGGATCTCCGGTCTGTATGTGGGCATAGGCCCGGAGGGGGATCTTCTTTTACGACTGGATACGGGGGAGATCCGCTCCCTGCATGGCGGCAGTCTTTCAAGGCCGTGAATCATCCCGCTATAGCGGGGAATGCGTATTCCTCCCTTGCCTTCTCCTGTTTCCCCGTCAAATATGTCCTCCTATGGATCGGGAAAGGGAATCCGCGGCAGGCTGTCGCGGCGAAGTGCAAAGGCT
>JAISNZ010000089.1 GCA_031275955.1 Desulfovibrio sp.
GGCCTCCCGGCATCATGACACCGGCAACCCCAAATAGACGCAGGCCAGAGCGCCCCAAGCCCTCACTTGGTTCTTGGCGGCCGTGGGCACCTTGCGGGACGCTCTAAACCGTGCACCGCTCGTCTCATTGTTCTGCGTGGTATTTGTCTGGTAGTCTTTGAATCCGGCCGCCAAGCCGATTACCCCCTTGATCAGGATGCTTTTCGCCTGCCAGGAGTACTGCCGCGACTTTTCCCGTAACGCTGCCGCCTGCCCGGCAATCTGCATGGTCTCCTGTCCGGTCTTCATGGCCGCGTTGTAGTACAGCCGCTCCAGATTCCTCTGGCCCTTCATGGCGTAGGACTGCATGGCCGCGTTGGCGGAATCACCGGCTATGCCCCGCTTTGCGGCCACGACCTGATTCATGGCCGCCTGCCTCTCCTGGCTGGACACCAGTTGCCGGTACTCGGATTCATACTGTTTCCGGACCAGCCAGCTTTGCATCCCGGCCTGATTCTCAAGACTTTCGGCGGCAATCTCATATGCCTTGGCGTTATACTGGGCGTTGGCTATGCCTGAGCCGGTAGACCAGCCGCTGGAAAAGCCCTTGCCGGCATAGGATGCGGCCTGATCCCACCACATTCCTCCGCCGCCCCCGCCGCCGCCCGCACCGCCGTCCCCGCCTTGCTTGCCGAAGTGGAGAGACTGCGGGCCGAACTGGAAGATGAACGCGATGAAGCGCGTGGAAGCCGTGCGCGAAGCGAAATATTCGTTTCGGCGGGGATACTACAAAGGTATGGAAGATTACAGAAAAGGAGTGCGGCTGTGACACGAATGTCAGAAGAAGACTTAGCGGAAAAAGAAGGGTTGGTGTGAGATGAGTCAGCAGTTTGGAGAACGCTTACTGAAGCTCCCGGAAGTCCTTGCCATTGTCGGGATGAAAAAAACGGCATGGTATGACGGCGTAAAAGCCGGCAAATACCCGCGCCCCATCAAGCGTAGTTCCCGCGACGCCGTATGGCTGCTGTCTGAGATTCAGAGCCTTATTTCAGACGCCGCGGCCGGCCGAAGCCTCCAATGAATCCAGGTAGTCGGCCCATGCCTGCATCATCCGCCGGCGCTCTTCCAGGTGTTCGGACCTGTGATATGCCGCGCGCACTTTGTTCCCTTCCACATGGGCGAGTTGCCTTTCAATCGCGTCAATGCTCCACCCCTGTTCCGCCAGTAAGGATGACGCCATAGCGCGGAACCCATGCCCGCACATTTCCTCTCGCGCATACCCCAAATACCGCAAGGCCGCGTTTATGGTGTTGTCGCTCATGGGGCGGCTCGCCGTTCGTCGTGACGGGAACAGAAACCGCCCGCCCAGGGTGTATTTTTCCAATTCAGCCAAAACCGCCAACGACTGCGTAGCCAGAGGCACAATATGCGGCCTGCGCATCTTCATTTTCTCCCCGGGTATGCGCCATTCGGCCCCGGCAAGGTCAAACTCCGCCCATTCCGCCCGCCGGAGTTCCCCCGGCCGGACAAAGGTCAAGGCCCCCAAAAGCAGCGCGCACCGCGTGACTACCCCGGAATATCCCCTGATTGCCAGCATCAGCTTGCCGACTTGCTTGGGCTCAATAATGGCCGGCATGGGCACGGATTTTTGGGAGCGCAGGGCGCCGGACAAATCGCGCGACGGGTCGTGGTAGATGATGCCGCAGGCAATGCCGTAGCGCATAATCTGAGATATGTGGCTCTTGAGTTTGCGCATTGCGACGATGGTTCCGCGCTCCTCCACCCGGCGCAGCACGGCAAGGACGGTCGGCGCGTCAATGTCCGCAAGGGGCATGCCTCCCAAAAAAGGCAAAGCGTCACGATCCAGCCGCCCCCAAACTTCTGAGGCGTACTTTTCCGTCATCACACCGGCAGCCCTGTCCCACCATGCCTTTGCCACATCGCGGAAAAGACTCGTTTCCCCTCCCCCCGCCTTCCTTTTTTTGCCGGAAGGCTCAGCCCCCTTCTCCACATCCTTCCGCGCGGCCAGCGCCTTTTCGCGGGCTTCTCGCAGCGTGATCGCCGGATACGCGCCAAGGCTGATCATTTTCGCTTTGCCCTGGTGGCGGTACCGAAACCGCCAATGTTTGCCGCCCGAGGGCGACACCTCCAGACACAAGCCGTTGCCTGTCTGATCTGACAGCCGATAGACCTTTTCCCTTGGCCGGGCTTGGGCAATCGCCTTTTCCGTGAGCATGTGAGTAACTTCCATGTTGGCGTGGACAGATACTCAATTTTTACTCACAAAATACCCCGGCAGCAAGCGGAAACATGCGGACTCATGCGGACAGCAAAACCCCGTAAAAGCAAAGCCCGCGTAGGCTTTGCGGACCTATGCGGACTTACGCGGAAATTGTTCTGGCGGAGGGAGAGGGATTTGAACCCCCGGAAGGTTTTCACCTTCGCTGGTTTTCAAGACCAGTGCAATCAACCGGACTCTGCCACCCCTCCGCGCCACAACCCGCGCCCCGCCGGGGAAACAAGCATTTTCCGGGGTGTATGCCGGCCCCTTAGCCCTGTCAAGATGCGCCAAGACGACAAAAACGGAAGAAACCTTCCGGCCGGAAAGAGGCTTGACTTTGCGCCGCGCATCAGGCATTGAGACTTTTTGTGGAATCTTGACGCAAGGCCCTGCCGACAACCGGCCTGCCGGTCTTCTCCAGCCGCAGAGGAGTCTTTTGTTCCATGCAGATCATTTCCCGTTGCGGATTGTTCCTCTGGAGCCTTCTGCCCGTGCTGGCCTTTGCCGCCTGCGACGGCGGACCCGCCGGGCAGGACCAGTTGCCCCAGGTAAGCTATATGGTCGTCTCCCCCCAGAAGGAACCCCTGATCCTGAAGACAGAGCTTCCCGGACGGACGGCCGCCTATAACCTCTCGGAAGTCCGGCCGCAAATCACCGGCATTATTCAGGACCGCCTTTTTGAACAGGGGGATTTCGTCACTCAGGGGCAGCCCCTGTACCAAATCGACACGGCCCTGTACGCCGCGGCCTGCGACAGCGCCGGCGCCGCCCTGCAGAAGGCCCAGGCCAATGCCCAGGCCGCCGGCCTCCTGGCCGCCCGCTACCGGCGGATTGTCCACAGCAACGCGGTCAGCAAGCAGGAATACGACAACGCCGTGGCCGCCAAGGCCCAGGCCGACGCCGAGGTCGCCTTCGCCAAGGCCGCCCTGGACACCGCCCGCATCAACCTCGGCTATACCACCATCCGGGCGCCCATTTCCGGGCATATCGGGCGTTCCTCCGTCACCTCCGGCGCCCTGGTCACCCAGAACCAGCCCGACGCCCTGGCCACCATCCAGCAACTGGACCCCATCTATGTGGATCTGACCCAGTCCAGCACGGAGATTCTGCGCCTGCGCCGCGCCCATGCCAGCGGCCTGCTGCGCTCCAGCGGCAAAAACGCCGCCAAGGTCAAGCTCCTTCTGCCTGACGGAACCCTCTATGCCGCCCCGGGACCGGACGGCGCCCCTGTCCCCATTGAGGGCGACCTGCTCTTTTCCGAGGTCTCCGTGGAGCAGAGCACCGGCTCCGTCACCCTGCGGGCGGAATTCCCCAACGCCGAGGGGCTTCTCCTGCCCGGCATGTTTGTCCGGGCCATTGTGGAGGAAGGGGCCAGGGAAGGGGCCATCCTCATCCCGCAAAAGACCGTCAGCCGCGACAACCGGGGCCGGCCTGTGGTCAACAAGCTGGTCAAGAACGCCACCATCCGGGATCAGGAGGGGGTCTTCAATCTGGCGGCCACTGTCCTGACCATCTCCACTGACGTGGATAACGACAAATGGCTGGTTCTGGACGGCCTGCGGGAGGGAGACCGGATTCTTGTGGAGGGCCTGCTGAAAATCCAGCGCGGCAGGCCGGTGCGCGGCGCGCAGGTCAATACTGACGGTTCGCCCCTCTCTCCGGACGCCCCCGCGCGCTGAGGCAGGTTGCCCATGCCCCGATTTTTCATCGATCGCCCCATCTTTGCCTGCGTTATCGCCCTGATCATCATGATCGCGGGGGCACTGTCCCTCTACAGCCTGCCCCGCGCCCAGTTCCCCAACATCGCCCCGCCGGAAATTTCCATTTCGGCCATCTATCTCGGCGCCTCGGCCAAGACCGTGGAGGATACCGTCACCCAGATCATCGAACAGCAGATGACGGGCGTTGACAACCTGATCTACATGAACTCCACCAGCGATTCCTCGGGCCGGTCCGTCATCACCCTGACCTTCGCCCCCGGCACAAACCCGGATATCGCCCAGGTGCAGGCGCAGAACAAGCTGCAGCTGGCCACCCCCCTTCTGCCCGACGCCGTGCAGCGCCAGGGCATCCGCGTGGCCAAGTCCACCAGGAACTTCCTCATCGTCCTGAATCTCATCTCCGAAGACGGGAGCATGGAACAGGGCGACCTGACCGACTACCTCGCCTCCAACCTCCAGGACCCCATCAGCCGCCTCCCCGGCGTGGGCGACATCCAGCTTTTCGGCACCCAGTACGCCTTGCGCATCTGGCTGGACCCGGTCAGGATGCGGGAATACCGCCTCAACCCCTCCGACATAGCCGCCGCCATCCAGTCCCAGAACGCCCAGGGGACCGGCGGCCAGATCGGGGCCGGGCCGGCCCTGGAGGGACAGCAGATCAACATCAGCGTCACCTCCTCCTCCCGCCTGGAAAGCGTGGAGCAGTTTGAGAACATCCTGTTGCGCGTCAACCCCGACGGCTCCTCCCTTTACCTGAAGGACGTGGCCCGCGCGGAACTGGGCGGGGAACAGTATTTCGCTTACGGCCGCTACAACGGCCACCCTTCCGCCGGCCTCGGCATCAAGCTGGCTTCCGGAGCCAATGCCCTGGAAACCGCCGATCTGATCAAACAGACCGTAGCCTCCCTGTCCGCCTTTTTCCCCCCCGGACTCAAGGCCGTCTATCCCTTTGACTCCACTCTCTTTGTCCGCCTCTCCATCGAAGAGGTCTTCAAGACCCTGGGCATCGCCATTGTCCTGGTCTTCCTGGTCATGTACCTCTTCCTCCAGAATTTCCGCGCCACCCTGATCCCCACCATCACCGTGCCCGTGGTCCTGCTCGGCACCTTCGGCGTCTTTGCCGCCGCCGGCTTCTCCATCAATACCCTGACCATGTTCGGCATCGTCCTGGTCATCGGCCTGCTGGTGGACGACGCCATCGTGGTGGTGGAGAACGTGGAGCGGGTCATGCGCGAGGAGAACCTCGCGCCCAAAGAGGCGGCCCGCGTTTCCATGGATCAGATCTCCTCCGCCCTGGTGGGCGTGGGCACCGTCCTTTCCGCCGTTTTTCTGCCCATGGCCTTTTTCGGAGGCTCCACAGGGGTCATTTACCGGCAATTTTCCATTACCCTGGCCTCGGCCATGATCCTTTCCGTCTTTGTGGCCCTTTCCCTGACTCCGGCCCTGTGCGCCACCCTGCTCCAGCCCCACCGCCAGGCGGCCCAACAGGGCCTGTTCGGCCGCTTCAACCGCTGGTTCGACGGCCTCTCCCTCCGCTACCAGCGCCGCGTCTTCGGCCTGATCTCGGCCCCGGCGCGCTATCTCGCCGTCTTCCTGCTGGCGGTGGTCCTCATGGTCCTGCTCTTCCTCCGCCTGCCCACGGCCTTTTTGCCCATTGAAGACCAGGGCCTGCTCCTGTTCTCCGTCCAACTGGACCCCGGGGCCAGCTTTGAGCGCACGGACGAAGTCCTGCACAAGCTCGAACGCTATTTGCTGGAAGAAGAAGCCGAGGCGGTGGAAGCCACCATGATGGTGACCGGCTACGGCTTCAGCGGCATCGGGCAGAACGCGGCCCTCGGCTTTATCCGCCTCAGGGACTGGAGCCTGCGCACCGAGGACCGCCTGCGGGTCCAGGCCGTCGCCGCGCGCGCCAACCAGCGGTTCTCCAGCACCCCCCAGGCCCGCGTCTTTGTCTTCGCCCCGCCGGCGGTGATGGAACTGGGCACGGCCAACGGTTTCGATTTCCAACTGATTGATCGCGGCAGCAAGGGCCACGAGGAACTCATGCTCGCCCGCAACACCCTGCTGGCAGAAGCGGCGAGACGATCGGAAACCCTGGTCAACGTCCGCCCCAACGGCCTTGATGACGTGGAGCAGTTCCGGCTGCAAATCGATCTGGTCAACGCCGGCGCCATGGGACTGACCCAGGAGGCCGTCAACGCCGCCGTCGCCGCCTACTGGGGCGGCCAGTACGTCAACGATTTCATGGACAAGGGCCGGACCAAGAAGGTCTATATCCAGGCGGACGCGCCCTACCGGATGCAGGCCGCCGATTTCTTCCGCCATTACGCCATCCGCAATGCCCAGGGAGAGATGGTGGATTTTTCCGCCTTTCTTTCCGGCTCTTCCACCTTCGGCTCTCCCCGCCTGGAACGCTTCAACGGCGTACCCTCCTCGCAGATCCTCGGCGAAGCCGCCCCGGGCAAAAGTTCGGGCCAGGCCATGGACCTGATGGAAGAGCTGACCCGGACCAAGCTGCCGGGCTTCGACTTTGCCTGGACCGGCCTCTCCCTTCAGGAAAAGCTCTCCGGCGCCCAGGCCCCGCTCCTCTACGCCCTGTCCCTGACCATCGTCTTTCTCTGTCTGGCGGCCCTCTATGAGAGCTGGTCCATCCCCATCTCCGTTCTTCTGGTCGTCCCTGTCGGCGTTATCGGCGCCCTCCTCGGCGCCTATCTGCGCGGATTCAACAACGACATCTACTTCCAGGTGGGGCTGTTGACCACCATGGGGCTTTCGGCCAAAAACGCCATCCTCATCGTGGAGTTCGCCAAAAATCTCCACGAGGAGGGCCTGAGCGCCGTGGAAGCCGTCCTGCGGGCCGTGCGCATCCGCCTGCGGCCCATCATCATGACCTCGCTGGCCTTCATCCTCGGCGTGCTGCCCCTGGTCGTCAGCACGGGCGCGGGGTCCGCCGGCCAGAACGCCATCGGCACCGCCGTCATGGCGGGCATGATCTGCGCCGCCTTCTTCGGCATCTATTTCACCCCCATTTTCTTTATCCTCGTAAACCGCCTCTTTCAAGGCCGCGCCGCGCCCGAGGACGGGGGTTCCCATGCCTAGACTCCCTCTTCTCCCCCTCGCCGCCCTGTGCGGCCTGCTCCTCGCCGCCTGCTCCCTGGCCCCCGCCTACCACCGCCCCGACGCGCCCATTCCCTCGGCCTACCCCGAAGGCGGCCTCCAGGAAACCTCCGCCTCGGCCGAACTCTTCGCCTGGAAGGATTTTTTTCCGGACCCGGTCCTCCGCCGCCTCCTGGACACCGCCCTGGTCCACAACAGGGACCTGCGCATCGCCCTGCTCAACATTGAACTGACCCGCGCCCAGTACCGCATCCAGCGGGCCGATCTCCTGCCCACCATCAGCGCCGCGGGGCAGGAAAGCGCCCAGTTGACGCCGGCCAATATGAATTCCCTCGGGGTGCGCGGCATCAGCCGCCAGTATTCCGCCGCCCTGGGCTTCGCCTCCTTCGAGCTGGATCTCTTCGGCCGCGTCCGCAACCTGAGCCAACAGGCGCTGGAAACCTTCCGCAGCGTGGAGGACGACGCCAGAAGCGCCCAAATCAGCCTGCTGGCCGAAGTGGCCGCCGTCTACCTGCAGCTGGTCTCGGACCGGGAACTGTACGATATTACCCGGCGCACCCATGAGGCCCGCAAGGCCCAGTATCTTCTCGTCCGGGACAAATACGCGGCCGGCGTGGCCTCGGACCTGGAGGCGCAGCAGGCCCGCGGCATCATGGAAGAAGCCCGCGCCAACGCCGCCCGCTATGCCGCCCGCGCGGGACAGGACGAGAACGCCCTCGCCCTGCTTCTGGGCTCTCCCTTGCCGCCGGATCTGCCGGAAATCCGCCGCCTGGGCGACGTGATCCGGCTGCCCGACGTGCCGGAAGGCCTGCCTTCGGATCTGCTGGAACGCCGGCCCGACGTCCAGGCGGCGGAACACCTCCTGAAGGGCTATAACGCCAACATCGGCGCGGCCCGGGCCAACTTCTTCCCCTCCATCTCCCTCACCGGAACCCTGGGCAGCCTCAGCCTGGAATTCGACGATCTCTTCACCAGCGGGCAGCACACCTGGAGCTTCCTGCCCCAGATCACCCTGCCCATCTTCGACCTCGGCCGGAATATCGCCCGCCTTGACGCCGCCGCCGCCCAACGGGACATCGCCGTCGCCGCCTACGAAAAAACCATTCAGACCGCCTTCCGGGAAGTGGGCGACGCCCTTGTCCAACGCGCCCACATGACCGAGCAGCTTGACGCCGACGCCGCCACGGTCGACGCCGCCCGGCGCGGATACGATCTGGCCCGCCGGCGCTATGACGTGGGCGTGGACAGCTACCTCAACGTGCTCAATGCCGAACACACCCTCTACTCCGCCCAGCAGAACTATGTGGGCTCACTGCTTCTGCGCGAGACCAACGCCCTGGCCCTGTACAAGGCCCTGGGCGGGGGCTGGCGGTAATCTCCCCCGGAGGAAACAGCGCCCCCCCCTGGCCGGACACTCGTTTAGGACAATTTCAGAATGAAATTGCTCTCTGGCGACCGCGTGGGCGGACGCTCGCCGCGAAGGCGCAAGCGCAATTTATTTGCGCGGTTAAGCGCCGGAGCGGGCGTAACCAAAAGAAAACTTGATGGGTAATCTCAAAGTTGAAATGATGCGCTAGCGGACACTTTCCGGACGTTTGGCGATAATGTTCGTGGCCTTGTAGCTCATGATCACCTCGCCGTCCTGATTGATCGTCTCCACAAAGACCCCGATCGTTCCCCGGTCGGCCCTGGCCCGCGAGGGTCTGGTCTCCAGAATGGTCGCGCGGATGCGCAGCGTATCGCCGGGGCGGAGCGGCTTGAGCCAGCGGACCTCGTCCATGCCCGGGGAACCGAAGCTGGCCTTTCCGGGAAGAACGTTCTTGACATACATCCGGAAGGTCAGGGCGACGGTGTGCGCGCCGCTGGCGATCAGCCCCTTGTACGGGCTGCCGGCGGCCGCCGCGGGGTCGGTGTGGAAATACTGGGGGTCAAACTCCCTGGCGAAGCGGACAATGTCCTCCTCGCTGACGGAGGCCGTTTCCGGGAATTCATAAACCTCTCCGGCCCGGTAATCCTCAAAGCGGCGATCCTCCCTGGGCGTGCTGAAAGCGGCAAGACTACTCATAATATTGATCCCCCTTCTTGTCGCGCTACAGGATGTCAATGATATTGTCATTGCCGTACTGTCCGAGAAAATCCCCCTATATCACGGAAAAAGGCAGTACAGGGGTGGTACAAAATCAGACCTCTTGAAACACTGTTTTTCAGTTATCCGAACCGCTGTTTTGCGGGATAACCGGGAAAAGCATACCAGGGCATTGAATGGCAGTCAAATGGATTACCGCCGCCAGAGGCATCCGTTATCGGGAGCATGAATCCCGTCTGCGCGGCAGGCGTCCGGATCGCTGCTGGTGCCTGCGGTACAAGCGCAAGGGCAAAGTATACAACGAGGCCGATGGCTGTATGTAAGCTGGCAGCAACAGCGCTGACGTAAAGCTTTCGCTTTGTTGACTACGTACAATTCTGACCGCGAGGCTCTCATGACAAAAATCGGACGCAACGACCCTTGCCCCTGTGGCAGCGGAAAGAAATACAAACAATGCTGTCTTGCCGGTGAAGCCGCCTATAGACAGCTTTTGCAGGAACAGCACGACGCGAAGCTGCGCGCTGTGAATTGGCTGATGGAAAATTACGGTGACGCCGTGGATGAAGCCGTCATGAACCGCTTTTTTCAGGACGAAGAAGACGACATGCCGGAGCGCATCGCGGAACTTCCGAAGAGCATGCAGTACGCGGTACGCGCCTGCCTGGATGATTGGATTATCGCTGATTCCCAGCTTATTCTTGACGGAGAGTGGATACGGACAAGCGATCTGCTGCTCGGTTTCGGCGGACCTTTGTTCACCGCTTCCGGCAGGCGCCATATCGAGGAACTGGCCGCGAGCGAACTTTCTCTCTATGAAGTCCTTGAAGTCCACAAGGGCAAGGGCCTCCTTCTGCGTGACATGGTGCACACGGGCGAAGAACCCGTTTTCGCGCATGAGGTGCGGGCGACCGAAGCCCTGGTCACCTGGGATACCCTGGGCGCCCGCATCCTGCGCCGGAACGACACCCGCATGCTCGGAGGCGGAGTGTATCCTTTCAGGCGCGAACAGGGGAAAGAGCTTGCCGTTTTCCTTGTCAAAACAATTCGGGCGGAAACCAGGAAAAAGCGCCCCAAAGCGACGCCGCGCGAAATCATCACCTTCTGCCTCATCGGCGCATGGCTTGATTCGATCACCGCGCCGCCCTCCATCCCCTTGCTGCGGGATGCGCAAACCAAAGAACAAATCCTGTTTACGACGGATCTGTACCGCGTTTCGGATTGGCAGGCTCTGGAAGACATTTTGAACGCGCAGGGCGATGTGAAGTGGGAGAGCGAAACCGTGTGGACGTGGGTCGAGGCCATCAACGGAGAGCTGTACCGTTCGCTCGCGCGCCTGGAACGCCAGGCTTCCGGCGTGCTTGAAGTGGAATGCCGCACAATGGGCAAGG
>JAISNZ010000239.1 GCA_031275955.1 Desulfovibrio sp.
GAGTCGGCCGAAAACCACGTTTTTCGGCCGACTGTCCTGCCTCTTCAGGGATGCGCCGGGAGGGGAAATTTCCGTTCCCCGGCGGTTTTTCCCTTTCCCGTGCGCACGATGTCCGCCAGACGCTGTCTCAGTCCGCTGATGCCGTTGCTGTGCAGGAAAACGACGGGGATGCCCAGGCCGCGGCTATGCTGGACGACATCATCTTTGGCGTTGTGCGAGATCATGGCTGTGAGCAGGATCGCCAGGTCCGGGGAACCGATCTTGTTCACCAGACAGGATTCCTTGCCGGTAAAGACCTTCAGGGTCACCCCGCAGGATTTGGCGGCGCTTTCGTATTCCCGTTTCAGTCTGTCCAGACCGCCCACCAGAGCCACGCATATCGGCTGCCTGCTCATAGTCCTTTCTCCCCTGGATTTCCCTTGAGCGCTGCCCCCCTCCGTCGCAATAAGGACGGAAAAAGCAGGGAAGCTCCTTTTTTTTAGGGGCTTTCCCGGAAAAGGGAACGATTCTTTTCAGATAAGCATATCCGCAGGGGAGAGGAAAAGCCCTTTCGCTGTATGGGAGGGGGAGTCCCCCGCAGCTGCCTTGCGGACGGCGCGGAACACTGACAAAGGATTCCGCGGAAGCGGAAAGGGCTTGCCTGAAGAGCCCTTTTAAATTATTACAAAGACAGTCGTATTCCTATTAAATGGAGGCGGGGAGGGTGGATCTGCAAAAGCTGAAAATTATCCAGCAGGCGGCGGACTGCGGTTTTAATCTGACGCGTGTGGCGCAGGCCCTCCATATCTCCCAGCCGGGCATCAGCCGGCAGATCCGGGAACTGGAGGAAGAGCTGGGGATGGATCTCTTCATCAGGGTCGGAAAGCGGTTGATCGGCATGACGCCGCCGGGAAGGGAACTTTTGGAGATTGCCGGCCGGATTCTGGCGGAGGCGCGGAACATCCAGGGCTTGCCCGCGCGTTTCGGAAAAGGGGATACGGGTCTTTTGCGTCTTGCGGTCAATGCGGCCGGTTCCGGCCGCATTCCCCGGATTCTGGCTGGTTTTCACAGTCGCTATCCGGAGGTCCGCGTTGTGGTCCGCCGCCAGGAAAGTCCCGCCATCGTTTCGGCTCTCCTCCATGACGAGGCGGACATCGGCATCGCCGGGGAACAGTTGCGCGGCGCGCGGGAACTCGTGGGTTTCCCCTGCGCCCAGATCAAGTACCGGCTTATCATTCCGGCGGGGCATCCCCTGGCACGCGAGGCGCAGCCCGGCCTGGACGCCCTGGCGGCCTGGCCCCTTTTGACCTACCGGGCGGGGACGGAAGAGCGGCTGCATGTGGATAACGCCTTTTCCAGCGCCGGCATCACCCCCCGGATCGCCATTACGGGGGATGCCGCCTGCCTTGCCGGCTGCGCCCGCCTCGGACTGGGAATCGCCGTTGTCTGCGCCGAGGAGGAAGAAGGCCAGAAAGCCGCGAAGGGCATCCAGGTGCGCGACGCCAGCCGCCTCTTCGGGGAAATGCCCTTCTGGGTGGGGCTCCGGCAGGGAAAACTGCTCAGCGACTTCGAGCGCCAGTGTCTGCGGCTTCTCCTGCCCGATCTTGAGCCGGAAGTCATCCAGCAGGCGGTGCTGGCCAGAGATCCGGCCCCCTTTGTCCCCAGCTTCAACATTTAATCAACGAGAATATCCCACACTGAAGCAGGGCGGAAGGCATTGCCTTTTTCCCCGAAAATCCGTATTTCTTGGCCGCGGTTTCGCGCCGCTCCTTTCCCCCTTTCTCCGGAGGACCACATGGGCGGGAGTACCCTTACCTGGCACGGCCATTCCACTTTCCAAATCACCACCCCGGATTGCTCGGTGCTGATCGATCCTTTTTTCAGCGGCAACCCTCTGGCCGTTACCACAGGAGAGAACATCCCTCCTCCGGATGTTGTTCTGGTGACCCACCTGCACGCCGATCACGCCGGAGACGCCGCCGCCCTCTGCCGGCGCTTCAAGGCCCGGCTGGGGGCTGTGGTGGGGACGGCCGAGGCCGTGGCCGGCGTTCCCCCAAGCCAGATCCTCAACGGCGTGGGCTTCAACATCGGCGGCACGATTGTGGAGAAGGGCGTGGCCATCACCATGACCGAGGCCACGCATACCAGCGATGCCGGCACTCCCACGGGATTCATTCTCACCCTGCCGGACGGATTTACCCTTTATCATGCGGGAGATACCGGCATTTTTCCCGGCATGGAACTTTGGGGCGAACTCTATCCCCTGGATCTGGCCCTCTTGCCTGTGGGCGGGGTTTTCACCATGGATGCGCGCCAGGCGGCCCGGGCGGCCACACTCCTCAAGGCCGGAGGGGTCGTTCCCATGCATTGGGGAACCTTCCCCGTGCTGGCGCAGGAAACGGACACCTTTTTTGCCTTTCTGGCGCAGACGGCCCCGAACTGTCGCCCTGTGCCCATGAAGGTCGGGCAGACCATCGTCCTGGACCGGCGATCCCTTGGCGCCTGAGATCTTCCGCCTTTTTCGCCGCGAAGCGGCCGCGCAATCCGCAGGCCCGAGATGAACATGACCACCTTTGCAGACTTGGGACTCTCCCCGGATATGTTGCGCGCAGTTGGCGACATGGGTTTTGAGGAGCCTTCCCCCATCCAGACGCTGGCCATTCCCCCCCTCATGGCCGGAAAGGACATTGTGGGGCAGGCCCAGACAGGCACGGGAAAGACCGCGGCCTTCGGCATCCCCCTTTTGGAGAAGGCGCGGCCGCGCCTGTCCTGTCCCCAGGCCCTGATCCTGTGTCCCACCAGGGAATTGACCATCCAGGTGGCGGAGGAGCTCGGGCGTCTGGCGGGCAGGAAGCGCGGCCTTTTTGTCCTGCCCATCTATGGCGGCCAGCCCGTGGAGCGTCAGTTGCGATCCCTGGAGCGCGGTCCCCAGGTCATTGTCGGGACGCCGGGACGCCTGCTGGATCATCTGGGGCGCAAGACCCTCTCCCTGGATCGGCTGGAGACGACGGTGCTGGATGAGGCGGATGAAATGCTCGATATGGGCTTTTATGACGACATTGAGGCCATTTTGGGGCGGGTCCCGGCGGACTGCCAGAAAGTTCTCTTTTCCGCCACCATGCCGGAACCCATTCTGGAACTGGCCGGGCGGTTTTTGCGGGATCCGGAAATTCTGAAGGTCACTCCGAGAACCCTGACCGTCCCTTCCGTGGAACAGGTTTTCTATGAGGTCAGTCCCTATCGGAAACTGGACGCCCTCTGCCGGGTGCTGGACTCCCAGGGGTTTCGCAAGGCCCTGGTCTTCTGCGCCACCAAGCGCGGCGTGGATGATGTCGCCTCCCATCTCCAGGCCCGCGGCTATCAGGCGGACGGGCTGCACGGCGATTTGGCCCAGACGCAGCGCGACCGGGTCATGGGGCGCTTCCGCGCGGGAAGCGTTGAAATCCTGGTGGCCACGGATGTGGCGGCCAGGGGGATTGACGTGGATGATGTGGACGCGGTGATCAATTATGACATCCCCCACGACGTGGAAAACTATGTGCACCGCATCGGCCGCACAGGCCGGGCCGGGCGGGCGGGCAAGGCCTTTACCTTTGTCGCGGCGCGGGAACAGTACCGGCTGCGCGAGATCATGCGCTACACCAAGGCCCGGATCATGGAGAGCAGGCTGCCCACCTTGCGCGATGTGGCCGCTCTCAAGACCGGGCGCCTGCTGGAAGAGGTGCGCGCCGTTATGGAAGCCGGCGCTCTGGAGCGCTACGCCGCTCTGGTGGAGGACTTTCTGGAGGGGGAGGACACCAGCATGGGCCTGGCGGCGGCCCTGCTGAAAATTCTTCTGCTCCGCGACCTCGGTCCCGGGGAGCCGCAGGACGAGGCATCCGGGAAGCCTCCGGATGCCGGCGCTTCTTTCCCCAGGCGGGAACGCCCGGGGGGAACGCCCGGGGGGAGGGGCCCGCTGTGGGAGAACGTCCGGCAGAAAGGAAACAGGAGCCCGCACGCCCCGCGCCGTCAGGCCGCGCGGGTACGCCTGTCCTTCAACGTGGGGCGCAGGCTCCAGGTGACGCCGGGAGATCTGGTGGGAGCCATTGCCGGCGAAACCGGCATCCCCGGTCGCAGCATCGGCGCCATTGAAATCCATGAGGCCCTTTCCTATGTGGATGTTCCGGGGGAACTGGCGGACGAGATCCTGGGCATCATGAATACGGCCCAGATCCGCGGTTTCCGGGTCACGGTCAGACGGGCCGATCCCGGGAAAGGGCGCCCGTCCCGGACGCGGGAAAAAAACTCGACGGCAGGCGGCTTTTAAGCTATGGGAGAAACAACCTCCCGCCGCAGGGTTCATGCGGACGTTTCCCGCAGACGCGGGGGTGATTGCTTCCTCACTTGGGATGGTTTCCTGTACCTGGAAAAGTTGCCATGACCACCAGTCCGGAACAGCGCGCGGCGTCTCGAGCCTATCAGGAAAAGCTGCCCAAGCTGGCCATAGAGCCCAATTCCCGGATTTATGTCCGCCTCAATCCCATGAGCCATTCCAGCCAGCCCATGCAGAGCGAATTCCTGGGCATGTCCCACTATGAATTCATTCTTCTGCGCATGCCTTCCGTACCGGGCCTTCTTGAGCGGCTTATCCCCAGGACCGTGATGGAGATCCGCTTCCTGCTGGAAGGAGCCGTGAACACCTTTTCCGCGGATCTCCTCTCTTACTCCGTCAGGCCGGCCCTGATTCTGTACGCCACCTATCCGGACCGGCTCAGCATCATGAAGACGCGGCAGCACCACCGCCTTGTCTGCGCCCTGCCCGTTGCCCTGACCACAGCCCATGGCGACGCCGCCGGCATTGTCTGCGATTTGAGTCTCGGCGGTTGCCGCATTTGCCTGGAGCTGACCGGACAGTCCGGGCTGCGGAATCTGGCGGAGAACGATGAGATCGTCCTGCAGATCCCGCTTTCCGCCGCCGAAGCTCCCGCCGGCTGTACCGCCGCCGTCCGCAAGGTGGAGATCACCGGTTCGCGCCTCAGCCTCGGTCTTTCCTTCAATGACGGGCAAAAGGAATTTTCCGCCAGTGTAAACGACTACCTTCATCTGAGCCGCGCTCTGCAGCAGTAACTCCGCTGCCTTCAGACGCGTCCTCCCGGACCCCCTCATTTCGTATTTCGTTGAAATACATACCGAGGGTGCAGGCGCGTCATGCCCCTGCCGGATGAGTTTGAGGGGCAAAGCCCCCTCCAGAGGGAATAAATCAGCGTTCCCTCAGGTAAAGCGCATGAGCCAGGATTTGACCAGCGTTCGCCGGGCCTTGACGAGGGTGTCCAGCGATCTGAAGCAGAACAATCTGCTCTCGGCGGCCAAGGCTGTCCATGCCGCTGCCAGGACCCTTGTCTTTGTTCCCCTGATCAAGCATGAGCAGGAAGAGCTCTCCCGCATGCTGGGCGATGCCTGCGCCCTGTTGCAGAACAGCCGGGAACTGCGCCGGATCTTCCCTCTGGCCGTTGTCTACGTTCCCAGGAAAGAAGCCGAGCTGATCGCCACCATGGAGGAACTCATTCCCCTTCTGGAGGCGGAAGCCGCGGAGCAGGCCCGGAGCGGGGCGGAAGCCCTTCTGGCCCGGCAGCGGAAAACCTTTGCCAAGGGAGAATCAGAGCTTGAGGCGGGGGACCACGCGACCGCCAGGGAGACCTTCGGCGCCCTCGTCGGGGAGTTTTCCGAAGACGCCGCCCTCATGGCCAACGTGGGGGAAGCCTTTTTGCGCAACGGGCTGTACGAGGACGCCTCCCATTACCTGACCGGCGCCTCCTGCCTTCTTCCCCGTTCCGCCCATGTCCTCAACCATCTGGGCATTGCCCTGCGCAAAATGGGCCGTTTTGATCTCGCGGAGGAAAAATTCCGCGCCGCTCTCGCCCTTGAGGGCAAGGACCCCAATCTGCATTTCAACCTGGGCCGCCTCTACCTGGACGCCAAAAAATGGCAGAGCTGCCTGGAATGCGCCCAGGCCGCTCTCGCCCTGGATCCTTCCCTTTCCCAGGCCTCCCAGATGATCGCCTACTGCCTCCGCAGGCTGCGCGACGGCAAGGCCTGATTCCGGATATCCCGTCCGCTCCTGACTCGAATTCCACGTCAAAACGGCATCCGCGCAGTTCAGCCGCGGGACACCAGACGAACGCCGTCTTCGCCGTCCACCTCCCGAACGAGAACATCCACCCTGTCTTCCGGTTTCGTGTCCAGGGTCAGTCCCGCGTAATCGGCGTGGATGGGCAGCTCCCTGTGCCCCCGATCCACCAGGACGAGAAGTTCTATTCTGCCCGGCCGGCCGTGATCGGCGAGGGCTTCCAGGGCGGCCCGCACCGTGCGGCCCGTGAACAGAACGTCATCCACCAGAATCAGCATCATGCCCTCTACGCCGAAGGGAATCCGGGTTTGGCCCACAGAAGGCTTGGGACCGCGCACGGTCCAGTCGTCCCGGTACAGGGTGATATCCAGGCGGCCCAGGGGCACGGCGCGCCCCAGGCGTTTCTCCATGCGCCGGATCAGGGAGGAGGCGATGTTCACTCCCCGGCGTTCAATGCCGATAAGGGCAAGGGAGGCGGAGTCCCCGTGGCGGACAAGAACGGCTTCCGCCAGCCTGTCCAGGATGCCGTCCATCTCCTTCGCCCCCAGGACGGAACGCGAAGTCTCCATGCTCTTCCTCCTTTCTCCGGCAGATAGGCCGCAGAACAGATCAGCGTTTCGCCGGGGCCGGTATCGCTGACTCCGCCCCAAACCCCGCAGGGAGAATCCTTCGGCGTGCCCCGGAAAAGACTTCGGAGGATCGGAAAGTCGCCGCGGGGGATCGGAAAATGGGTAACCCGGGATGAGGGCAAAAGGCAAGCGCCGGGAATCCGGGCGCGCCTGAAGGGGCGGTTGACAAAGCCCCCTCCCGGCTATAGAAAAAAACGAAGCGGAGACGGTTTTTTCTATCCCCGCGCGCCTGCGGTCGTGCGGGGAATTCCGTTCCCGGGCCGGCGGACCTGAACATTTGACAGGGGAGACGCAGTATGTTGGAAATCACAGAAAACGCGTGCAAGGAACTGGACGCTTTTTTCGAGGGCAAGGAAAAAACGCCTATCCGCGTCTACCTCACCTCGGGCGGATGCAGCGGTTCCCGGCTGGCCCTGGCCTTGGACACTCCCACGGAATCCGATACCGTTTTTGACGAGAAGGGCTTTTCCTTTATCGTCAATTCCGATCTTTTTTCCGCGGCCAGGGCCATCAAGGTTGACTTTACCTATATGGGCTTTTCCGTGGAATCGGAAATGCCTCTGGCCGACTCCAGCGGCTGCTCCTGCTGTTCCGGCGGCTGCCCCGCCTGATGCGGAAGATCCGCTGTTCGCGCCGGGAAAGCACCGGGGGAAAAGCCCTTCCCGGCCTCTGCCCCCCGCGGGCCGCGCTCCCGAACTCCTGCGGGCAACGGAGACGGCATGTCCAGGCTTGCGAAAATTACCTTCACCCTGCCCCCGGCTTCCGGAGATCCGGATCTGGTCGCCGCTTTCCTGGCTCTGCACGTCCCTCACGGCTGGGAAGAAGAAAGCCTGCCGGACGGACAAACCCGGTATATTGTCCATTCTGGCCATTCCGGCTTCTGTTCCGAGCTTGTCCGGGCCATGGCCGGACGTTTTCCGGATGTTCTCCGCCATACGGAACTGGTGGAGAAAACAAATTGGCTGGAAGCCTGGAAGGAGTTTTTCACGCCTGTGGAGGGCGGCGATCATTTTCTGGTTCTGGCGCCCTGGATGCCGCGGGAACGGGCTGCAACCGGGCGCATCCCCCTCGTCATTGAGCCTAAAACCGCCTTCGGCACCGGGCATCACGCCTCCACGGCCCTGTGCCTTACGGCCCTGTCCCGCCTCTTTGCCGACGGGCGCATCGCGGCGGGGACGCGCTTTCTGGATCTGGGCACAGGCACGGGCATTCTGGGCATAGCCGCGGCTCTTCTGGGCCTGGACGGCGAAGGTCTTGACATTGATCCGGTGGCTGTGGATAACGCTGAGGAAAACAGGGAAGCCAACGGCCTGTCCGCGGATCGTTTCCAGGTGGCAAGAGGCGATCTGGACAGCGCACGGGGGCCGTACCGACTCATCATGGCCAACATTCTGGCGGGACCGCTCATGGACATGGCTCCGCGCATGGCGGAGATTCTCCGCCCCTCCCGGGGGGCGCTGATTCTTTCCGGCATTCTGGAAACCCAGGCCGACGAGGTGGCGCGGGCCTATGCGGCCCTGGGATTTCCCCGGCCTTCCCGCCTCCGGCGGGAAGAATGGGCCGCCCTGATTTTCGCATGACAGGGGATACGGGCCTAGCCCGCCGAAAAATTCTGATGACCTATTATACGGCCATGTCCGCCCGGTTCGGTCCCTGCCGCTGGTGGCCGGCGGAGACGCCTTTTGAGGTCGCCCTGGGGGCTGTTCTGACCCAGAACACATCCTGGGCGAATGCGGAAAAAGCCCTGGACCGGCTGCGCGCCCGCAAGGCCCTGACTCCGGCCGCCCTTCTTCGCCTCCCCCGCCGGGATCTGGAAGAGGCCCTGCGTCCCTCGGGCTACTACCGGCTTAAAGCCGCGCGCCTGGCCAATCTGCTGGCCCTTTTCGCCTCCTTTCCCGCCTGGGACCCCGAAGACGCTTCCCTGGCCTGCGCCGGCCCCCTGCCCACGGAAGATCTGCGCGCGCTCCTGCTGGCCGTTACGGGCATCGGCCCGGAAACAGCGGATGCTGTCCTGCTCTACGCCTTTTCCCGTCCCTCCTTTGTGGTGGACGCCTATACCCGGCGCATTTTCCACCGCCACGGACATGTGCCGGAAAAAGCGTCCTATGCCCTCCTGCGGGATTTTTTCATGGATGTTCTGCCGCATGATGTCCCCCTGTTCAACGAATACCATGCCCTCATCGTGCGCACGGGCCACGCCTTCTGCAAAAAAGGCGCCCCGTTGTGCGGCCCCTGTCCCCTGGGAAATTTCCGTGAACGCGCCGCTTGATCCTCCCCTTCCGGCGCCAGGACCCCGCCGCCGGATTCTGCCCCTCCTGATCCCGGTCCTGGCGTTTCTCTGGGGCCTTTTCCCGGGAACCGGCCTCCTTCCTTCGGCCCAGGCCGCTCCCGCCCTGTCCCAACTGGAAAAGGACCTGAGCCGGGAACAGGAACGGGCGGCTGTCCGCAGGGCCGGCCTGAAACGGCTGACCGAGCAGGAACGCCAGATCAACGCCAGTCTGGCGGAAGCCGAGGCGCGCATCCTGAAGCTGGAGTCCGGGATTGAAATCCAGCAGCAACGCCTCCTGGAACTGGCCAGGAATGATGACGCCTTCCGCCGGGAATACGAAACCCTGCTCGAAGAGCAGGGACGCACGGAAAAGGTCCTGGCCGGAGCCTTGCGCCTGCTCTGGGAGATCGCCTGCAAACGTCTGGCCCAGGGCAGCCGCGACATGCTGGATTGGGCCGAGGCGGATCGCGAGTACGCCTGGACGCAAGGCCTGTATCTCCGCCTGGAATTTCACCGCCGGGAACTCGACGCCCGGGAAGCCCGTCTGGCCGAAGTCCTCGGCAGACGCCAGAAGCTTTCCCTGGAAATCCGCCAGAAACTGAAGGCCGTTGATGAGGAAAAAAGCGCCCTTTTGCAGACCCGCGTCGCCTATGAACAGCGTCTGTCCGCTTTGCGCCGCGAACGGAGCGATACAGAGGCGGAACTGACCAATATCCTGAAGCTCGTGGATAGCCTGAACTTGCAGATTTCGGCGGCAGGAGTCGATATTTCCAGGCTCAAGGGCAGACTCCCCTGGCCTGTGGCGGGTTCCCTGCGCCAGCGCTATGCCCCCGCGGCCTCCCCCCCTTCGCGCGGACTGGGTTTTTCCTCCTCCGACGGGGCCGCCGTCCAGGCCGTCGCCGCCGGCAAGGTCGTCCATAACAGCGTCCTGCGCGGTTTCGGGACGGTTCTGATCCTGCAGCACGGGGAGGACTACTATTCCCTCTACGCCTTTCTGGGAGGCAGCCCCCTTAAGGTGGGAGAAGAAGTGCGCGGCCGCCAGCGCATCGGCACTTCCGGCTATTATCCGGCTGTAAATGGCTCCGGCCTGTATTTTGAATTGCGTTTTAAGCAAAAAGCCATTAACCCTGAGCAATGGCTTGCGCCATCATAGAGCATTGCCGCTTCGAGGGTCCCCGTCAGGTTCTCTTTGAGCTGCGCCCGCTCCGGCGCTGAACCGCGCGCAGGCCTTGCCCCTTCGCGGCGGGGTTGCGCTCGCGCGGACGACGGAGCAATTTCAGGGAGAAATTGCTCTCAACAACATTAGCCGCGTTCCGCGCGGCAAACCGGGAGGATTCCCATGTCTTTGCTTGTTCGGGCCCTCGTCGTTTTCTGCCTCCTGCTTTCGCTCCATTCCCCCGCCCCGGGCGCGGCGAAGGAAGGCAAATACGACGCCATGAAGCGGTTTACCAAGGCCATGGATCTGGTCCGCGGCAGCTATGTGAAGGAAGTCAGCGGCGATGATCTCCTGAACGGCGCCATCAAGGGTATGCT